>CBFDCY010000001.1:0-22046 GCA_965603425.1 uncultured Dehalococcoidia bacterium
GGACTCAATCAGGCCGAGGTCGTTTTTCCGCACGTGCCAGACGGATACACCGCCGTATTCGGCAACCGTCTCGCAGATTTTTACCAGCTCTTCCTCGTTGGAATAGCGACAGGGGAAGTAGTCAAGGCCGGTGGAAAACCCAACGGCTCCCTCCTGCATTCCCTGTGCCATCAGCGCCTGCATTGCTGCCATTTCCCCGGCGTTGGCAGTGCGGTCGACAAAGCCCATGGTCTCCAGCCGCAGGGCGTTGTGGGGCACGAGGTAGGCCACGTTAATGGCTACTTTCTGGTTGAAATCGGCAAGGAACTCGGCGACCGTGTTCCAGGCCCAGGCGATGTTGGGATTGCCGTTTAGTCCGGCGAGATAGCTCCGCATCATCCGCAGGTTATCGGGGGATAGAGGGGCGTAGGATAGGCCGTCCAGCCCAATTAGGTCGGTGGTGACACCCTGCATCACTTTTACCTCATGCCTCGGGTTGGCCAGTATCATAACGTCGGAATGGGTATGCATGTCGATGAAGCCCGGGCAGACCACGAGTCCGGCGGCATCGATTACCCGGCTTGCTTGAGAAGACTCGATACTGCCGATGGCCGCTATCCGCTCACCCTGAAGTCCAACATCAGCAAGATAACCGGGATTGCCAGCCCCATCGATTACCCGGCCTCCCCGTATTATAAGGTCGAACATAGTTCCTCCTTAATACCACGAATTCCTATGCGGTAAACCTGTGGCACAAGTTTACTGCATAGGTGGTTGCTGGTCAAACTATCATGTTTCCATAGTTTGACGGGAAAGTAGCTTATGCCGTAAAGTATTGAGGATTATTCAGGCCATGAATCATCACGTGGCTGAGTAGCTCGCTGCGTAATAAAAAGGAGGTATCAAGACATGCCATACGGTTCCGGGAAATATACCTATGAACTGGTGAACGATTGGGCCAAGCTGCCCAAAGGCGCATCATTTCTGGACATCGGCGGCATCTCTGTTGATGCGCAGGACAGGGTGTACGTGCTGAACAGGAGCACCGAACATCCGGTAATGGTCTTCGACCGCGAAGGCAATTTTCTGACTTCGTGGGGACAGGGCTTGTTCAAGCGCGCTCACGGCAGCGGTGTTGGTCCGGACGGTTCCATTTATTGCACCGATGACAAGAACCATACCGTGCGCAAGTTCAGCCCGGAAGGGAAAGTGCTCATGACGCTGGGCAATGAGGACCAGCCATCGGATACCGGCTATGTCGAGGAATACCTTGACTTCTTCTGGAGCCTGAACACAATCACCAGGGGCGGACCGCCATTTAACCGCCCCACCGGAGTATCGGTAACTGAGTCAGGGACAATCTACGTGGTCGATGGCTATGGCAATGCCCGGGTACACAAGTTCGCTCCTGACGGCAAGCTGCTGCTATCATGGGGTGGACCGGGCTATCGTCCGGGCGAGTTCCGGCTGCCGCACGATGTATTTGTCGATAAGCAGGAACGGGTGTGGGTTACGGACCGGGAGAACAGCCGCATCCAGATTTTTGACAGCAACGGGAAATTCTTGGACCAGTGGGAGAACGTTTTCCGCCCCACCGATGTCTACATCGATGATGATGGTGTCGTATACGTTTCCGAGCTGTGTTTGCGTTTCAGTATCTTCAGTCCTGACGGTGAGCTGCTGGCACGCTGGGGGACGCGGCCGGGTGAAACTCTGGAAAACGCCGTTTTTATCGCTCCTCATACGGTGACACTTGACTCCCGTGGGGATATCTACGTTGGCGAGGTCTCCTGGACCTCCTACAACCGACACATCGATCGTGGTGCCAATGTACTGCGGAAGTTCGTCCGCAAGTCATAGCTGAAATATAGAAATGGGAGGGACAATGGCCAGTAAAAAAGTGATTGTGCCCGAGACCATCCATCCTGCCGGGCCGGAGATTTTAAAGCAGGTGGCTGATGTTATTTATGAAGCGGAGCAATCAGGTAAGCCTTTGCGTAATTTTATCACCGAGGCGTATGCCATCATTGTCCGGTTGGGAGAAATCGACCGGGAATTGCTGGAGCAGGCGAAAAACCTGATGATAATCGCCAAGCACGGCGTTGGCTACGATAACATCGATATTGCAGCGGCCACGCAGAAAAAAGTGGTGGTTATCAATACGCCGCTGGATAACGCCGAATCAGTTGCCGAACATGACCTGGGTCTGATGCTCGCTATTAACAAGAAGATAGTGGAGGCTGACCGAGGTATCCGTATTGGCAAGCCGAAGCCGCGGAAAGATCTGGTCGGGGTGGAGCTAAAAGATAAAACACTGGGCCTAATCGGCGTGGGCCATATCGGCTCCACGCTTGCTCACCAGTGCCGGGCGGCGTTCAATATGGATGTTATCGTGTACGACCCGTATGTTGCGAAGGAAAAAGCCGCCCAGATGGGCGTTACCAAGGTTGAGAAACTGGATGATATGCTGCAGGGCGCAAATTACGTTGTCATCTGCGTTCCGCTGACCAAAGAGACGGCCAATCTCATTGGCGCCAGGGAATTGAATCTGATGAAGCCCGATGCTTTTCTGGTAAACAGCTCGCGGGGTGGCATTGTTGATGAGCAGGCTCTTTATGACTCTCTGGTCAAAGGCACAATCGCCGGGGCGGCGATGGATGTTTTCCTCAAAGAGCCGCCACCTACAGACCACCCGCTGTTCAGCCTGGATAACTTCATCGGTACGCCGCATATTGCTGGCGGCACCACGGAGGCGATGCGGCGGATGGCGACGACATGCGCGGAGGAAATTCTCAGGGTGTTCCGTGGCGAAAGGCCGAAGTTCCCCATAAACCCTGAAGTGCTTGACTAGCCGCTGTTTGTTAAAGTAAAGGGGGAGTGTTTGTTTATCCACTCCCCCTTTTTTATTATTGGAGCTCTGAAATCACGTATCTCTAGACGAAAGTCATGCCGCCGTCAACCAGCAGTGTCTGGCCGGTGATGTAACTGGATGCGTCCGAGGCCAGAAAAACAGCGGCGCCTGCATAGTCTTTTGGATAAGCCTCCCGGCCCAGCGGTATATTATCAACGATTTTTTTCAATTCATCCGGATTATCTTTAAAGTATTTCTGGTTGATTGGCGTTATAGTCAGTCCCGGGCCGATGGCATTGACGTTGATGTTATACTTGCTCCACTCGAAGGCGAGGGCGCGGGTCAGTTGGGAAACGCCAGCTTTGCCTGTGGCATAAACCCCTCGTCCTGGCTGTACTATCTGCGACAGAATGGAAGAAAGGTTGATGATTTTGCCCTTTTTCTTTTTAATCATCTCTCTGCCAACGAGCTGGCTGCAGAGGAAGAGGCCTCTGAGGTTGGTATTTATTATGGTATCCCATTCGTTCTCCTCAACTTCCTCCAGTGGTTTGCGTATCATCACGGCGGCGTTATTGACGAGGATATCTATTTTCTGGAACTGGTTCATCACCTTTTCCACTATGGCGGCAATGGAAGCCTTCTGGCTGACATCGGTGGGGATGGCTACGGCAGTGAATCCCTCTTTCTGCAGTGTTTCCGCCGCTTTTTGCCCCTCGGCGCCACGTCGGTTGGCGATGACCACCGTCGCTCCGGCACCGGCAAGCCCCCGGGTGATGCCGAAGCCAATGCCCTGGTTGCCACCGGTGATGATGGCGATTTTCCCAGACAGGTCAAACATGTTCATTTTCCGCCCTTCTTATTTCATCTCCTGATGGAATTTTTTCAGTTTGTTCTGGAATTCCGGCTTGTCCCAGACTTCTGGGTTGACCAGAGTTGCTGGCTTCTCACCATCAATCATCTGGCGTATCTGCTCGGCAATCAGTTCCCACATGGTGATGTAAAATTCATCGGTCATGGCGATGGAATGCGGAGTAACAATGACGTTTTCCAGCTTGAACAGAGGGTTGTCCGCCGGAGTTGGCTCCTGCTCGAATACGTCGATGCCGGCGCCCGCTATCCAGTCTTCCTTCAGTGCTTTTACCAGCGCTGCTTCGTCGATGACCGGCCCGCGCGAAGTGTTGATGATGTAGGCGGTCGGCTTCATCTTCTTCAACTCTTTTTCCCCGACCAGATGGCGGGTCTTTTCACTCAGCGGACAGCTGACGTTCACTAAGTCTGACTGAGACAGCACGGTATCCATATCAACCAGCTGCACATCGGTGTCTTTGACGGCGTCCTGCGTGATGTAGGGGTCGCAGGCAATGTGCTTCATGCCGAAGGGCTTGGCCAGCCGGAACAGGTCATGCCCGATATTGCCGACGCCGATTGAACCCAGGGTCTTTCCCATAAGCCCGATGCCCGGATACTTTTTTCTACCGTCATCCCATTTCCCTGCCCTTGTTACGATGTCCTTAAGGCGGAGGCGCGTTGCCAGAGCAAGCATCATGGCCATGATGCCGGTGGCCACCGGACGACGCACTGCTGCCGGGATGATGAAGAGGGCTACTCCGGCATCGGTGCAGGCGGGCACATCCACCATGTCATACCCGACTCCGCCGCGGTGGATGGAAAAGAGCTGCGGGCTGGCGGATAGCGTCTGCCTGGTCCAGTAGGGAGCGAAGGAAATCACCATATCGAACCCGTGGGTCTGCTCCGTGGTAACCTTCTCAAAGTACTCCTGGAACTTGTCCCACTCCACATCCGGCAGCTTATCCAGGATAGATGGTCCAGGTCCGGGGCTGACGGACTTCCCTTCTGCGTCAAATAGGTCGCGGGTAACAGCCACTCTGGCTTTTCTGCCCATGTTACGGTTCCTCCTGCTATGTTTGTATTGCTAAATATGTTGAAGCACGCGTTTGAAGCATTTAATCTATCAACTCGTGTGCCCGTTCAATTGCCGGACGCAGCGCTTCAACGTTGCCGTTGAGAACAGCGCCAACCAGAAGCAGGTTATAGCCTGCTTTTGCCCATTTTGCCAGCGTTTCGGGAACAAAGCCCCCGGTGCCAGCCACTTTGCCCGCTTTCTGACATATCTGGAGAATCTGCTGCAGCTTCTCTTCCACTGCGGGACTTGTGACCACTTCAGCGGCGACGGCTTTGGGGTCGAGGTTGCCGATATCTAATGCCAGGTCAAACGGCCCGACAATCGTGCCGGTGACACCTTCCAGGCTCAGAATACGGTGCAGGTTGCTGATATTCTCCAGGCTCTCAGTCTGGGGAAACAGCACCGTATTGTTGTTAACGTAATCCATGAGGGAGCGGAACGGGACTTTGGTCAGGTCCTGGGAATCAATCAGATATGGGCTAAGGCCAATACCGGTGCCCCGGTGCCCGATGGGGGGATAATACGACATGTTCACGCCGTGGGCGGCTTCGTCCATGGTATTTACCAGAGGAAGCATCAGTCCGTTCACTCCGGCATCCAGATAGCACCGGTAGAAAGCGGCTTTATCCTCGGTGCGCATGATAAGAGCCATGTCCATCTCGCGGCAGACCCGGATATATTCCCAGATTGTCTCCTTGTTAATCAGACTGTGCTCCGTTTCCAGCATTAAATAACTGTCGCCCAGCTTTTTCAGCGCTTCGACGGTCTTACCTGGCTCGCCCCCCGGCCCGATGAGCTGTCCATAGACCTTCTCGCCGGCCAGCATTCTCTTTTTCAGATTCAAGGTCGCGTTCAGTCCCAAAGTCAAATTCCTCCTTAAAAAGATTTCAAGTGGTGATGCGATAGAGCACCATCAGCAAGATTACCTAAACTGCTGACTCTGTGTCAAGTTAATCCCGATAACTGGTTTGTGATTTACAGTCATTGCTGTTATAATTGAGTGCAATTTTGCGTGGAAAAACAGTGCGGGGGAATTCAATGAAAGCTGAAATTATGTCCATCGGTACCGAACTGCTCCTTGGCGAGATAGTTGACACGAATACCCCGTATCTGGCCAACCAGTTGTCCGTACTCGGGATTGACCTATATTTCACTTCTGCCGTGGGTGACAACTCGGCGCGGTTGCTGGGTACTCTCAAGCAGGCATGGGACAGGTCGGATATCGTTCTCACCACCGGGGGCCTCGGTCCCACGCAGGACGACATCACCCGTGACGTTATTGCCACGCTAATGGGCGAGAAGATGGAAGTGGACCCGCAGCTAAAACAGGAGCTGGTTAACTTTTTTGCTCGACGGGGTATAGAGATGCCGGAGAGCAATATCAGACAGGCAACGGTTATCCCTTCGGCCACGGCGCTGGTTAACCCGCAGGGCACTGCCCCCGGCTGGTGGGTGGAAAAAGAAGGAAAGATTATCGTGGCTATGCCCGGTCCTCCGGGGGAGATGCATTATATGTGGGAAAACCAGGTTCTACCCAGATTGCAGAAAAGGACTGGTGCGGTCATCCTGACGCGCATGATAAAAACGTTCGGTACGTCAGAAGCTAAAGTTGACGAGATGCTGGCGGACCTGACGCCCTCACCGAATCCGACGCTGGCGACCTACGCCAAACTCGATGGTATCTATATCCGCATCGCGGCGAAGGCAGAAAAGGAAGCAGAAGCAAGACGGATGGTAGATGGTCGCGAGGCTGACGTCAGAGCAATTCTGGGTGATATCATCTGGGGGGTTGACGATGATACTCAGGAAGCGGTGGCGGGCAGAGCGCTTCTGGATAAAGGCCTGTCGGTAGCCGTTGCCGAGTCGTTCACCGGCGGTTTTCTGACCCAGACGCTGGCCACGGCGGCAGACAGCGAGCGCTATTTCAAGGGCGGGCTGATTGCGGCGACCAGCGAGGTCAAGGTGGCACTGGGCCTTGACCCGAAGTTGGCCAGGGGCGAGGACAAAGCTGAGGTAGCCAGAGCAATGGCGGTCTTTGCGCGCCAGAAACTGGATGCAACGATTGGCATTGGCATCGAGGGTGAAAGCGGCGTGGAACCGGAAAGCGGCATGGTGCCGGGCACGGTATACATTGCCATTGACAGTGACAAAGTTGACGTGCATACCGTCCAGAGTTATTCCGGACGGCTCTACCAGATGAAACGAAGGGCAGCCTACTACGCGCTCTTTGACCTGGTGAAGTTGCTGAAGACATAGGACACTCCGGTTTGCCGACGTCTCATTACCTGTCATATTTGTTGTTTCCGCTTGCCCCTTAAAAATGGCTGGCGTATAATCAAAATAGCGATATAAAGGAGGCATACCGAGCACTATGAAAGCAGTAGTTAAAGAAAAAGCAGCTCCCGGAGCCCGATTCATGGATGTTGATATCCCTGAACCTGGCCCAAAAGATGTCCTGATTAAGGTAAAGGCGGCGGCCATTTGCGGCACGGATATCCACATCATGGAATGGACTCCTTTTGCTCAGGCCAGACTCAAACCGCCGATGATTTTCGGCCATGAGTGCAGTGGTGAGGTGGTGAAGATAGGCAGCCAGGTTGCCAGTTTAGCAGTCGGCGACCTGGTGGCGGTGGAAACTCACATTCCGGACGAGACCTGTTTCATGTGCCGGACCGGGTTGCAGCATATATGCCAGAATATGGCGATAGTCGGCGTGCATGTTGACGGTGTCTTTGCTGAATATGCGAAAATACCGGCTGTCTGCTGCTGGAAGCTCCCCAAGGACACCAATCCTGACCTGGGGGCTATACTGGAGCCGTGGGGAGTAGCGGTCAACGGCATCCTGAAAGGGGAAGTCAATAACCGTTCGGTGGCTGTATTCGGCTGCGGGCCCATTGGGCTCATGGGCCTCGGCTCTATCAATGCCTGGGGCGCCAGCAAGATATTTGCCGTCGAACCTTCGGAAATGCGACTGAATATGGTCCCGCAGTTTGCTCCTGATGCTGTCCTGCTGAATCCTGCCAAAGAAGACGCGGTCAAGGCTATCATGGATGCCACTGACGGGCGGGGTGTTGACGTCTCCGTTGATATCAGCGGCAATCCAAAGGCGATTCAGGGGGCATTCGCTGTGGTGCGGCGGGCTGGCAGGGTCAGCCTGGTGGGGCTGCCCTCGGATCCGGTGACACTTGACCTTACCGCCAACATTATTTACAAGGAAGCCAGGGTCTTCGGCAGCACCGGACGGATGATGTGGAACACCTGGTATGAGATGCAGAACCTGATGGAGTCGGGGAAATTCGACCCGATGCCGGTAATAACCCATCGTATGCCGATGGCGGACTTTGCCAAGGGAATTGAACTGGCGCAGGGCGGTAAGGCGGGCAAGGTTATACTGTATCCCTAGGTTGGGAGGACGGTAGTGACGGTACGGAAGCTTGGCATTGTGGCTGATGACCTGACCGGCGCCATGGACAGCAGCGGCTATTTTGCCAGCCTGGGATTCAGCACGGTAGTGGTCCTTGACCCCAATATTTCCTGCGACGCTGCGATATTGGTCACCACCACCAACAGTCGCGCTGAAGACCCGGTGGTTGCCTGTGAGCAGGTACGCCGGGCGATGCACGGTATGGCGGGCAGGGTGGTATACAAAAAAATAGACTCCACCCTCAGGGGTAATATCGGCGAAGAGCTGCAGGTAGTTGCTGAGGCAATAGCCAGTGAGAAAACGGTTGTGGCACCGGCTTTTCCGGCGGTGGGGCGGACGACGGTGGATGGAATCCTGCTGGTCAACGGAGTTCCGGTGGCGGAAACCCAGTTTGCCAGCGACCCGATATCACCGGTAAAAGAATCGAGCATATCCCGCTTGCTTGAGCAGTCCATGGATTGCCAGGTTGGACGTGTTTCGATTGAGGAGATTGAATCCGGGCCGGAATCACTGAAAGAGGCCATCGACGATAAAGTGGAAAATACGTTGGTATGCGATGTAACGGCTCCTGCACATCTTAACAGGATAGCCCGAGCCGCCGCGCTGGCGGAAGGACGCTGGCTGCTCTGCGGGTCCGGCGGCCTGGCGAGGGAATTGCATGTGCTTCTCGCTGGTGTACCCAAGACGGGAGGGATACAATCCAAAAAACAACCGGCCGGGCCGGCGCTGGTGGTGGTCGGCACACGCAACCAGGTGGCCGCCAGCCAGTTAACCAGAGCACGTGACGAGCTGGGCATACCGATATTGAACCTGGAAACGGAAAAATTAAATGCCGAAGAAATCCTCTCGGGCAGACCTGAGAGCGTATTAAAAGAAGCTGACACCCTGATAGGTGAGGGTAAAGGAATAGCCATAACATCGACCTTTTCGCAGTATGTACCGGACCTGAAGCAGGCAATGGCCGCAGTTATGGCTGAGATTGTAGCTGGCGTTCTGGCGTCGCATAAATTTGCCGGTCTTTTTTTGTCTGGAGGGGATATTGCTCTGGAGGTCTGCCGGCGGCTACAGGTGTCAGCCATTCAGGTTAACGGTGAGATTGAGCCCGGTGTACCTGCGGGAGAATTGATTGGCGGGCGATATCAGGGGAAGAGGGTGGTTACCAAGGCAGGCGGTTTCGGTACGGAAGAGGCGTTGGTGAAATCAATAGCATATCTGGAAAGAGGTAATGTGCCATGAGCGAACAGGAAAAAGCATTGCTGGCCATCACTATGGGTGATGCGGCTGGCTCCGGGCCGGAAATAATAACCAAGACGCTGGCCGAGCCGGAGGTGAGGAAACTGTGCCGGCCGGTGGTCATCGGGGATGCGGCAGCTATGAAAGAGGCCTTTACCTTTACCAAGGCTCCCGGCGAGGTGAGGGCAATCGACAAGCTTGCCGACGCCAGATTTCCGGAAGGCGTTGTAGAGGTAGTTGATTTACATAATATTGAACTCGATAAGCTGACCAGAGGGAGAGTAGACCCGATGGCGGGCAAAGCGGCCTATGAGTATATCAAGCTGGGGACGGAGATGGCACTGGCCGGGGAAGCTGACGCCATCGTCACCTCGGCGATAAACAAAGAAGCCCTGAACAATGCCGGGTATCACTATGACGGACATACCCAGCTGCTGGCCGAACTCTGCGGTGTGAAAGACGTTGCCATGATGCTGGTCACGGGCGGCCTGCGCGTCAGCCACGTATCGACCCATGTTTCATTGAGTGATGCCATCGAACGGGCGCGACCGCCACGGATACTCACCGTGCTCAAACTTACTGAGGAGGCGGTTAAACAGATGGGCATCGCCGAGCCGAAGATTGCCGTCGCCGGCCTGAACCCTCATTCCGGCGAAGGCGGCCTCTTCGGAGATGAGGAGATTAAATACATCACGCCGGCCATTGAGGAGGCAAAAAGCCAGGGGATGAATGTCGTCGGGCCACTGCCGCCGGATTCGGCATTCCTGCGTGCCTATGAAGGACAGTTTGACGCTGCCGTTGCCATGTACCACGACCAGGGGCACATTGCCGTTAAGATGCTTGGCATAACTTTCGGGGTCAATGTGACTCTGGGGCTGCCCATTATCCGTACTTCGGTGGACCACGGCACCAATTTTGGCAAAGCGGGGAAAGGCACCGCCGACCCGACCAGCCTCGTCGAAGCCATCAAGCTGGCCAGCGTGATGGTACAGAACCGCAAGCGCCCTGCCAGATAAGAACAACTTTTTATCCAGACGGGAGACGGAATGTAATGGTTAATAAAGATAAACCGCTTATTGTTGTAACCCCGGGTGACATCACGGGCATTGGCCCGGAGATACTGGTCAAGGTTATCGTTGAGGGGCCACCGGAAGACTGCCGTCTGCTGGCGGTGGGAGACGCGCCGGTTCTGCGTTCCAGCTTCGATGCGCTGGGGGCGAAGTTTGACCTGCCGGTTTTTAGCAATATCGACGAGGCGGCAGCGAGCGATGCTATCGTTATGGCATTGGATTTGGCCCAAGGAGGCGGCGAGCTGCTGGCGCTGGCCAGGCCTCATCCCGAGGCCGGGCGGATGGCCGCTGAAGCGCTGATACAATCGGCTAAATGGGCCAAGGAAGGCAGGGTGGATGGGGTGGTTTTCGGGCCTCTCGTCAAGGAAACCCTTTACCTGAGAAAGAAGAAATATAATGACGAAACGGAGATGATGCGGGAGCAGCTGGCGGCGCCTGCGATGAAATCGGTGGCCAAAATCGGCAATATCTTTCGCGTCACCATCGCCGAGCACGTGCCACTGGCTAAAATACCGGAGTTCATCACCAGGGAAAATGTCCTCGAGGCGATTCAGGTTTTGCAGGAAGCTTTATCCATGTATGGCGTGAAGGCACCGCGCATTGCCGTGGCGGCGCTCAACCCGCATGCCGGCGAAAGCGGCATGGTGGGAAGGGAAGAGATTGACCACATTACCCCGGCTGTAGAAGAGGCCAGGAAGAAGGGCATTGACGTCTACGGCCCGATTCCCGCCGATACCGTTTACGTGCGCGCTTTTAAAGGGCAGTACGATGGTGTGGTCAACATGTACCATGACCAGGCGAACATCGCCCTTAAAATGGCCGGTTTCGGCGAGATTGTAATAATCTTCGGTCGGGCACCGGCCGTCATCACCACGCCCAGCCATGGGCCGGCCTACGGGAAAGCGGGGAAAGGCACCGCTGACCCCAATAATCTACGCTCCGCCATTGAAGTGGCAGCATCTCTCGCCCGGCACAGGCGGGCGCCGTAAGTCAGGACTCCCGCCGGGTTAACCCCCGCTTTTATCAATTATCTCGTAAAGCGCGCCGTCCGGGCATTTGATAAAGGCTGCCCTAGTGGTCGGATTGGCCTGAAATGGCTCGGTGACGATTTCAACGTTGTTGGCCTTCATTTTGGCGATGAATTCATCCATATTGTCCACCTCAAGGCCAATATGGTGTAAGCCGTAGCGGAGTCCTTTCCAGTCTTTATCCGCGCCGGTTGCGCCGGAAATCCGGACCGGTATGCCACCGAGGTCTACATCGACCAACAGTCCGAAGGGCATCTGCTGCTCTTTGATGACCTTCGCGCCCATCACCTCGGTATAGAACTTGAGTATTTTATCGGGTTCGGGGGTGGTGATATGGGTATGTTCATGCTTGTATGCTGCCATAAGTTATGTCTCCTTACTGTTTGTCCGTATTGTAGGGACGTGCTGGAAGTCTGTCAAGGGCTGATGGGAATGAACGAAAAAAGAATACGGTTTGAAATTCGAGATTGGTTAATAGTAATATTAATAGCAGCCTTCAGGCGGAAAGCAATACGGCTATGGTAGACTGGCAGATAACCGCGACGACAATATACTGTGATGATGTTGATGATGAAGTAACTGTCATCGTCCAGAAGGACGGTTCGGTGCGATGTGTGGGTTTTACCAGGTACGATAAGCCGGACAAGGATACTGCCGGGTTAATGAAGCAGAAAGGCAGGCAACTCCAAAGACAGCTGGAATGTACCGGCCCCGAATGTCGCCGCGTCACCGATTACCGTGACCGGTTGCTCGCCGAAGAGGCAAATCAAGCGGACCCGGCGGAATCTGTATAAAAAATGGCTCAGAAAAGCAGCGAAAATAACGTCAAGGTACGAATTGATAACCTTTCTCTATCCTTTGGCGGCGTCAAAGCCCTGATAGATGTGAGCCTTGACATACGGGAGAATGAAATCCTTGCCATCATCGGCCCCAACGGTGCCGGCAAGACCTGTCTGTTGAACTGCATCAATGGCTTCTACAAGCCGCAGAAAGGTGAGATATATTTTGGGGAGCGGCGAATAACTCGCATCCGACCGGACCGCGCGGCAAAACTGGGTCTGGCACGCACCTTTCAGAACATCGAGCTTTATACCGGTTTAAGCACCCTGGACAATATCATGGCGGCACGACACGTCCTGATGAAGCAAAACTTCCTCAGCAGTGCTCTGTATTTCGGCCCGGCGCATGACGAGGAAATCAGGCACCGCAAGACCGTGGAGGACATCATCGATTTCTTGGAAATCGAGTCGATACGAAAAAAAGTCGTGGGCATGTTGCCCTATGGTATGCGCAAGCGCGTGGAACTGGGGCGGGCTCTGGCCATAGAACCCAGAGTGCTGCTGCTTGATGAGCCGATGGCCGGCATGAACCTGGAGGAGAAAGAGGATATCGCCCGGTTCATCGTTGACATTTTCGAGGGGCAGGGAGAAACGTATGCCGAGTCACCGGTCCTCCGTGACGGCGTGAACTGCATAGTCCTTGTGGAGCATGATATGGGGGTGGTGATGGACCTGGCGGACAGAATCGTGGTGCTTGATTTCGGGCAGAAAATTGCGGAAGGCACTCCTGATGAGATAAGGACCAATCCCCAGGTTATCGCGGCTTACCTTGGCGAGAAAAAAAGCTGACCCGTGAGCGGGTTCACTCCCAGGTCCGTTCGTCAATGATTTTCGGCTGTTCTTCCGATATCGTTCCCTGAGGTAAAAAGTCAATGCGGTCCAGTTTTATCCGGCAGATATTCTGGAACTGCTGACTCAGCTCAGCGGAGAGTTTCCGTTTTTCCTCGCTGTTCAGTTCATGTTTGAGTTCAACTTTGAGGTTCATCTCATCACGCTGCCCGCGGCGGGTCACCACGATTTGGAAGCGGGTAACCGGCTCGAAGCTGAGACAGACCTGCTCTGCCTGGCGGGCAACTACAAACATGCCTCTCACTTTTACCGCGTCACCGGCACGGCCAAGAATGCCGGTCAGGCGATTGGCGGTGCGACCACAGAGGCACGGCTCAACGGTATATGAAGAGAGGTCGCCGGTGCCGAAGCGGATAAGACCCCAGTTTCGATTGTGCAGCGGCGTCGCCACGATTTCGCCGATTTCCCCCGGCCCAAGCTGCTTGCCTGTCTCCGGGTCGGCGATTTCGATGAAATACTCATCCATGAGGTGCATCCCCGATTTCTCACGGCACTCGTAGGCGAGGGCACCTCCGCTCTCGGTAACGGCATAGGCCTGATAGGTGTCTATTTTATAGTCCTGCTCAAACGTTTTCCGCAGTGACGGCGCCAGCATCTCGCCGGTGAACCAGGCGCGTTTCAGGCCGAAGTCTTTTTTAAGGTCATACCCCATTTCCTCCGCCCGCTGGAGCACGGTCATCAAAAAGCTCGGCGTACCGACGAATCCGGTGGCTTGCAGATGGTGCATGATCTGAACCTGAATATCGGTGTTGCCGGTGCCCGTGGGTATGGCGGTAGCGCCGCAGTCCCGGATGGCTTCATGGAACAGGATGCCCGCGGGGGACAGGTGGTAGGTGAAGGTATTCACCACCATATCTCCCTTCCTGAAACCGGCGGCCCAGAAGGACTTGGCAAACCACTGGATGCCTTCATGCTGGATTGGTTCATAGACAGGACCGGGAGAAGTAAAGACACGGTCAATCTCCTCCGGGGGTATGGCGGAGAAGCCACCGTATGGCGGATGAGATTTCTGTCGCTCGATGAGGTCGGTTTTTCTGGTGATGGGAAGCTTTTCCAGGTCCTTTGCCGTCTGAATTTGTGCCGGACTTACGCCGGTTCGGTCAAACAGTTCTTTCATGGCCGGGGCGTGGCGGTAGGCGTGAACCACTGTCTGCGCGAGCTTCTCATTGTGGTATTTTTCTCGCGCCTCCGGTGACATTACTTCGAGGTCATCGAAAAATTCGTCAGGTCTATTCTTCACAGCCATCGCTTGCGCCTCTTATAGTGCTTTACTTCGCGGTAGCTCTTCTTCGCTCCCATGGCGGAAAGCCCCATATAGAATTCCTTTACATCTTCGTTGTTCCTGAGGAAATCTGCCGACCCGTCGAGGACGATGCGGCCGTTTTCCATGACGTAGCCGTAGTGGGCGATACTGAGCGCTATCCTTACGTTCTGCTCGACGAGCAGCACCGATGTTTTCTGTTCCATATTGAAACGGTTGATAATGTCGTAAATCTCTTCTACAAGAAGTGGTGCCAGGCCAAGCGACGGCTCGTCCAGCATCATCAGTTTGGGGGCGGCCATCATGGCACGGCCTATGACCAGCATCTGTTGCTCTCCTCCGGAGAGGTAGCCGGCGGTATTGCGCCGGAGGTCCCTGAGCCGGGGAAAATAGTGATAGACCATCTCAAGGTCATTTTTCACGGCAGAGCGGTCGCGGCGCTGAAAGGCACCAACCGTCAGATTTTCCTCCGCGGTCAGGTGACCAAAGACACGGCGCCCCTCGAGCGCCTGAATGATGCCCAGTTTACCTATCTCTTCGGCGCCTTTCCGGTCTATCCGGTCATCGTTCCAGACGATGGTGCCGTCGGTTACCTCGCCCTCCTCGACGTGGAGCAGCCCGGAAATTGCCTTGAGGGTGGTACTTTTGCCGGCGCCGTTGGCGCCAAGGAGGGTAACGATGGCACCATCCTCCACGCCCAGGGAAACACCGTGAAGCACTCTTATCACATTGAGGTAGGTAACCTCAATATTGTTCAGCTTGAGCATAGGGAGCTATTCCTTTGGGGGGCGTCGCCATGGCGACGCCCCCACCTGTCTACTCTAACTACTGACCGAACCAGTCGAATTCCTCGTATTTAACCACGGGGGCTTCAATCCAGTCGGTTACCGGGACGATTTCACCACCCTGTATCTGGAAGAGTCTAACCGATTTCGATAACCGGTTATCTCCGGAGCTGTAGCTTGCCGGGCCATGAAGCCCGCCAACATCGAAGTTGCTCAGCTTCTGAATGCCCTGGGTTTCCACCGCCTGCCAGGCTTCCTCACCGCCTTTAGCCAGTACATCATAGCCGGCATTTTCTACCGCCAGTCTCAGAATCTCAGCTGCGATTAAGCTCTGCGCCCAGGAAGTAATGTAGTCCATGTTGCCATAGTCGTCAGGGTGCAGTTTCTGGCAATACTCTGTCATCTTGGCCATACCGGGAACATCGTCACCCCAGTTCACGGTAGGGAACACGCCGTAGACGCCTTCCACGACGTCAGCCCCGGCGATATCCACCAGTGCTTTGGTGATGCCAGCGTGACCGAGTCCAATAGTAACGTCAGGATAAAGACCGAGGTCAACCGCGTTCTTGATGATGACGGCGGTTGGTGCCGGCGTGCTGGAGATGTAGAGGACATCAGGATTTGACGCCTTGATTCGGGTCAGGGAGTCCATTTCCGAAGTGGTATCTGCTTTGTGCTCATCAGTGGAGATAATTTCGATACCAAGTTCCTCGGCAGCGGCTTTGGAGGCATCAAGAGCTCCGTAACCGGTGGAATTATTGAGCAGATGCATTGCCATCTTGGGCTTGCCGGGTCCCTTCCAGACATTCTCCATATAGTATTTGGCGAAGGCTACCCAGTCGTCGCCGTAGTCAGGCATTTGTCCGTAAATATGCTGTGGTGGACGGTGAAGTACGGGAGCGTTAAAGGAAGCGATGCCCGGGAAACCAGCGCGGTTGGCGATTTCCATACAGGCGGACATCATTGCCGATGAAGCGGTGGTGAACAGGACGCAGTCCTCATCCATGAACTGCTTGACATTGATGACCACTTTGGAAGCATCATAAGCATTATCCAGCCATACCACCTCAATTTCGTATCCGCCAGCGCCATCCAGCTCAGCGTTAACGTACTCGATAGCATCAAGGTTGGCGTGCCCCATGGGCGCGCCTTTTTCCGCCGCCTTACCGGTCGATGGTGTGGACATGCCTATTTTTATCGTTTTTCCGCCGGTACCGGCACAGGCGCTGAGAACTGGTAGCACTACCAGAATCAAAGCCAGGCAGACAACTACAGCTACTACCAATAGTCTTTTGTCTTTCATTTTATTTCCTCCTTTCAGTATTACGGGATGTCTTTCTCAGAATATTACATTATAGCCTATACCTCCTTTTTCAGGCTAGTATGAGAAAGGCCAGAGTCTATATGCCGATTTAAACAGCGCCCAGCGATGGGCGATGCCTCTCGGCTCAAGTATCAGGAACAGAACAATGACCAGGCCAAATAGCATTGGTGTAATCCCGGTGGCGAATCCGGCGGGTAACGCAATATTTCCCTCCAGCCAGGGAACAATTTCCCCGGTTAATACTCGGTCAAGCAGGCGGATGAAAACCACTCCGAGGATAGGCCCCAGGGTTGTACCAAGACCACCGATGATTATCATACCGATGTATAATATTGACTCCTTGAGGCTGAAAAACTCGCCATTCATGGTGCCCCAGTGGTGGGCAAGCAGCGAGCCGGCGATTCCGGCCATGAAGCAGCCGATGAAAAAGGCCAGTAGCTTGTAGTACAGAAGGTTGATGCCCATTACCTCCGCTGCCAGGTCGTTGTCCCTGACGGCGATAAAAGCCCGGCCAACCCGTGTCCGTGCCAGGTTCTTGGCAAAGAACGTGCAGAGAGCGGCGATGGTCATGATGAGGTAAAACTGGCTTGCCTCGCTTCGGAAGGCAAGGCCGCCGATTTTAGCTATAGGTACGCTTATGTTCGTAAAGCCATGGGTCACTGACCAGTGGTTGATGACCCAGATAATGATGAACTGGGCGGCGATGGTGGTGATGGCCAGGTAAAAGCCTTTGACTCGAACTGATGGCAGACCGAAGATAAGCCCAATAGTTCCAGCCATGAGTCCGGCACAGAGCAGGCCTACCAGAAAGGGCAGTTCGAATCTATTGGTTAATACTGCCGATGTGTAGGCGCCCACGGCGATGAAGCCAGCGTGGCCGATGGACAGCTGCCCGCAGTAGCCGACCAGCAGGTTCAGGCCGGTGGCGGCGATAAGTGTGATGCCGATGAGGCTGGCCACGCCAAGCCAGTAATTACCCACGTAAAGCGGAAGAGTGAACAGGAGCACCAGGAAGCCAATGAGTAATACCCAGTGTGTCTTGGTGCGCAGGATAGCCATGTCCTGCGCGTAGGTATAATTTCGTATGCCGCTCGGTAGACTCATTGACTATATCCTCTCAATGCGCACTTCTCCAAACAGCCCGTAGGGCTTGATTATCATGACAATAATAATGATGATAAACGGTATAATATCCTTCACCCCGGCCCACAGATAGGGAGTGAGGTAACCACCACCAAGGCTCTCGCAGAGACCGATAATCGGACCGGCAATGATGGCGCCGAGGAACGAGTCAAGGCCGCCCAGTATCACCACTGAGAATGCCTTGAGGCCGGTCTCCACCAGCCCGTGGGTAATGCCGCCGATGCTGGAAATCAGTATGCCGCCAATGGCGGCCACCACGCAGGCGAACATCCATGACCTGGAGAAAACGGCGGTCACCGGTATGCCGCAGGCCTGGACCGCCATCTGGTCGTCGGCGGTAGCCCTCATGGCAACGCCCATCTTATGGTAGCGGAAGAACAGGGTCAGGAGAACAAACACCACCAGGCAGATACCGACTACCCAGACGTATTCCTGGGAGACCACCGCCGTGCCGATGTGAATGACCTCTCTGGGGAACAGGCGGGGCAGCGCATCGACGCTCCAGGGCCAGATGAAAGTAACCACGCCCTCGATGAAGTAGCCTATGCCCAGCGTCACCGTAATGAGCGCCAGAATCGGCTGGGCAATGAGGGGACGCAGCGCCAGGCGCTCAATGGTCCAGCCCAGACCCAGGGCGAATAAGATGACCAGCGGGAATGAGAGCCAGAGCGGGAACTGGGCCTGAACCAGCATGGCGTAGGTGAACCAGGAGGATATGAGCACAATCTGCCCCAGGGCAAGGTTGGCCACGCTGCTTGACTTCCAGATGAGGGCGAAGCCAAGGGCGATGAGCGCGTAGACCATGCCCACGGCAAGGCCGGTGATGATATACTGTAAAAGCTCAGTCATTTGACATAAAGTCTCTCTAAGAAATATTCCTTACCTTGATACTCGTGCTTACAAAGCCTTTCCGTCCATCCCGGTAGGTTACCGGGGCCTGTATATCTATCTCATTGCCGTCGTTATACATTGATTCAATCAGGTCTTTATATCTCTCTTCCATGAATTCACGTCTGATTTTCCGGGTGCGGGTCAGCTCCGCCTCGTCGGCGTCAAACTCCTTGTGCATGAGGACGAACCTCTGCACCCTTGCCGGCTCTGGCAGGTAACCGTTCACCCTGAGCATGTCTTTGCGGACGAGGTCGGCCACCTCCTCTTTCTGTGAGAGGTCGACGAAGGTGGTATAGGGGAGGTGGTTTCGCTCGGCCCATTTGCCGACCATGCCGAAATCGATATTGATGATGGCGGAGACAAAATCCTTGTCCTTGCCGCCGATTACCATGGCGTCCTTGATGTAGGGGCTGAATCTCAGCCTGCCCTCGACATATTGGGGGGCATACTTGATACCGGAGCGCAGCTGTCCGAGGTGGTCCATACGGTCGATGAACAGCAGGTGGCCATCATCGTCGATATTGACCGCGTCACCAGTGCGGCACCAGCCGTCAACCAGCGTTTCCGTGGTTTTCTTATCATCCTGGTGATAGCCATTGAACAGGCAATTGCTCCTGACCAGAAGCTCGCCCCCATCGGTAATGCGTACTTCCGTGCCGATGGCCGGGCGCCCGACGCTTTCGAACTTGATTTCACCTTTGCCGTGCGATGATATAAGGCCGGCCTCGGTGCTGCCGTAGTTCTGGCGAAGTTCAATGCCAATGGCGTGGATAAGGCGGAAGGTGTCCAG
Organism: uncultured Dehalococcoidia bacterium; assembly: GCA_965603425.1. Lineage (GTDB taxonomy): Bacteria > Chloroflexota > Dehalococcoidia > Dehalococcoidales > RBG-16-60-22 > E44-bin89. The sequence continues at coordinate 19,392 of CBFDCY010000001.1, forward strand.
GCTGAGTACCGAGCTGCCGGTTACGGCAAACCTGACATTGCTCAGGCCGAGCCGGTCTTTCAGGGGGCGGAAAAGCAGGAAATAGGCAATGCCGTAAAGCAGGCGCCAGAACAGGTTTGGCTTTTTGTTGGCAAAGTTGAAATCAGCCATTTTATAGCCTACGGGCATGAACAGGTTATAGACAAAGCGTTTCAGCGGGTGGGCGTCAATCATCTTGACCTGTATATCCCGCACCAGACTCTCCCACTGACGGGGCCCGTAGATGACGAAACTGGGGCCGACTTCCCGGGTGTCCTCGGCGATGGTCTCCGGTTCTTCGGGGAAGTTGAGCCTTGCCCCGCTGAGGAGGTGGGGGATGGTGGCGAAAAAACTATCGCCGACCCATGCCGCCGGGAAGTTGGAAATCAGGTCGTCGTCTTCGGTAAGCGGGTAGCGGTCAACGAAAGACTGGGCGGTGGTGATAAGTGCCTGGTGGGTGAGCACCGCTCCCTTGGGCAGGCCGGTGGTGCCGGAGGTGTAGTACAGGAAAGCGATATCGCTGCCTTTACCCTGCTCTATATTCTGCTCGAACAACCCCTGATGCGTTTGCTCGTATTCCCGGCCCATCTTGATGACATCGGTGAAGGGGGTCAGAATCGGGTCATCATAGTTCCTCAGCCCCTTGGGGTCCCAGTAGATGACCTTTTTGAGTTTCGGCAGCTCCTCTTTGATTTCAAGGAATTTGTCTGACTGCTCCTGGTCATTGACGATGGCGAACTTGGCTCCAGACTGTTCGGCGATGTATTTTACTTCAGACGGGATGGAGTCGACGAATATTCCGGTTACGATTCCCTGAGCCGCCTGCGTGGCAAACTCGCCCCAGAACCACTCCGGCTCATTGTCCCCGATGATGCAGACGACATCGCCCGGTTCCATCCCGAGGCTGAGCAGGCCCAGGGAGAAATATTTCACTTTATCATAGTATTCCTGCCAGCTATAGCGCTGCCAGACGCCGAAGTTCTTCATGGCCATGGCGTTTCTCTGGGTCCACCGCTCACGATTGCCTTTGATTAATTTGGGAATTGTATCCGGAACTTCGGCTATCATGTTATTTCTTCCTAAATAAAACACCTCCCGCTTGGGGGAGGTAATCTTATACTATATACACTGTTTCCAGTAAAAATTAACTATGCATATTCGCTTCCCCCCAAGCGCACCACGGTGCGCCCGGTAAAGACGAATTTTGTTCTCTCCATTGGGTAACGGGTCGTTTTCATAACTGGAGGCAAGTTTACCATAATGGAAAACAAGCTGTCAATAAAGGTATCAGGGTTCAGTTGATTTTGAATTTGTACTTGTGAGCGGTATGGTCGTGCCGGTGGCTTTGGCGATGAGCTTTCCGTCCTGGTTGGTCACCGTCATCTCGGCGATGCTGACCCTGCGGCCGCTTTTCACCACCCGTCCCTCGGCAATGAGCTCGTCGCCCGCTCTGGCCGGGGCGACGAAGTGAATGTTGAACTGTGAGGCGACGTTGGGACGGTTCACTGAATTAACCGCGTAGCCAAAAGCCTGGTCGGCCACTGCCATGGTGATGCCGCCGAAGGTCACCCCGTTGAAATTCTCGTACTCGGGTAACACTTTGAGCATCACTTTAGCGTACCCCGGCTGGAGCTCTAGCAGTTGCAGGTTCAGGAAAGAGGCGATTGGCTCATTTCTGGCCTCGGCCATCAGTTCGGATACGTTGTTGGTGGCAGTGTTCTCCTGTTCTGACATTGTTCATCACTCTCACTTGGTAATCCCGAATTTACGGGCTGCCTCACGCAGACCATTGAGCGAACCTTCGAGCACTGCGTCTTCCACGCAGTAGGCGATGCGGAAATAGCCCGGCGTGCCAAAACCCCGACCGGGAACGGTCAGCACTTTTAATTTCTGCAGCTCCCGGACAAACTCAACATCATCTTCCAGCGGCGATTTGGGGAACAAATAGAATGCACCCTGGGGTTTGACCATCGAGTAACCCATTGCGGAGAGGTTATCGTAAGTGAAATCTCTCTTTTGCTGGTATTCGGCTATCGATACGGTGACCCCCTGTAGATGGCGCACGATGTGCTGCATCAGGGCCGAGGCATTGACGAATCCGAGCGTCCGGTTGACATGTATGAAGCCGTTGACCAGCTCTTCCTGTCCGTGGCATTCCGGATGTACGGCGATATAGCCGATTCTCTCCCCGGGCAGGGCCAGGTCTTTCGAGTGCGACGTGGTGATGAGGCTGTTCCGGTGGTGATGCACCGGGAAGGGGTACTCCAGGCCGTCGTAAATAAGCTTGCGGTAGGCTTCATCACTGATGAGCAGGATATGCGTTCCGAGTTCCGTTTCCTTCTTGCGGAGAACATCGCCGATAGCGTGCAGGCGCTCTTCACTGTAGACTGCACCGGACGGATTGTTCGGCGAATTGATGAGCACGGCTCTCGTCTTTTTGTTGATGGCCTGCTCCAGTTCATCTACCCTGGGGGCAAACTGCTCGTCTGTGGACAGGATGCGGGAGACTCCGTAGTGGTTGTCAACATAGTGGACGTACTCGGCGAAGTAGGGGGCAAAGATTATGAGCTCATCTCCATGGTTGAGTATCGTTTTCAGGACGACATTCAGCGCACCGGCCGCCCCGTGGGTCATAAT
>CBFDCY010000002.1:0-22043 GCA_965603425.1 uncultured Dehalococcoidia bacterium
CCTCCCTCAAGGTACCAGGTGATATATGCCATAGGCGTCGGACCGGCTACAATGATGTTATAGAGACCGCCACAGGAGAACTTGTCCATGTTATAGTGCATGCCGGTTTGCACCATCTCAATGATACCCCGGTCCAGGGCGTCGAACTCTTTGGTCGCAGGCGCTACCGCGCCGCCCGGGAAGAACTCAATGACAAAATTCCCACCGCTCATGGCTTCAACGCTCTTCGTCATGCGTATTGCTGATTCACCCCAGGGATTTGTCTCTGGCAGATATGATGCCAACCGCCAGTACACTTCCTCGGCCGGCTGTGCCGGGGCAGGCGCTGGTGCTGGAGCAGGCGCTGGTGCCGGGGCAGGTGCTGGAGCCGGGGCAGGGGCTGGAGCCGGGGCAGGTGCTGGAGCCGGGGCAGGCGCTGGAGCCGGGGCAGGTGCTGGAGCCGGAGCAGGTGCGGCACATCCGGCCGCCACCAAACCGGTCACCATGACGAATGCAATAACGAGCGATAATACTTTTCTCCTCATTTCTACCTCCTTTGATAAAATGAAATTTTATTTGTTACCTGTCAGTTAAAAGCAATCACCTCCCCTTTTGAAAATACTTTATTTTCACAATATAAAAATCACTACGTTAATTTATTGCTGTTATTCTAACACATATTGTCAAGTATATGGTGTTTATCGGTAAAAATATTTGTGACTTGCTTTATGACCGAAATCATAAAGCAGGGGCCAAGGTAATGCTTAAAATGTAGTAGATGGTGATGGCTGGGCCATTTCAAAAGTTATATATTTGTTAGCTAAGAGGTGAGGAGACATGATTGAGGTGCACCTGTATGGCAAGCTGCGGCGCTTTACCGACAACCTGGATCCGTCACGTGATTCAATAACCTGTGTTGCAACCAAAAAAGGGGATTCAATTGCCGATATTATCCGGCGCATTGGCATATCAGGTAATGAAGTTGGCCCCAATATATTCCTAAATGGCAGACACTCGCCGCAAAGCGGGAAGGTAAATAATGGCGACCGACTGGGCATTTTCCCTGATGACATGCCAATGATAATAGTCTGACTCTTTTCAAGTGGTGTTCGGCGGTGATTTATGACTGCGTTTTCCTTTGCCTGAATCCGAGATATCTGGTTCCCTAATATGGTTAAAGGTATCAGCGATTTCCGGGTCAAACTGAGTCCCTTTGTGGCGTGCTATTTCATCACGCGCTGCGTCAGCACTCATTGACTTGCGATATGGGCGCTCTGAGGTCATTGCGTCATAAGCGTCTGATACCGCCAGAATCCGGGCGTCGAGCGATATCTCATCTTTTTGCAGTCCATCCGGGTATCCCTTGCCGTTGTAGTGCTCATGATGGTTGCGGACCGCCTCAAGAATCTCTGCGGCGTCGACTATTGGGCTCAGGATGTGCTCTCCGATTACCGGATGGCGTTTAACCTGCTCGAATTCTGTATCGGTCAGGCGACCGGGCTTGTTCAGCACCGATTCCTGAACGCCTATCTTGCCGATGTCATGAAGCAGCCCTGCAAGCCTGAGTTTATCAATCTGACTCCGGGGCAGATTCAGGGCTCTGGCGATGGTCGCTGAGAGGTCGGCCACCTTTCGGGAATGGCCGCTGGTATAGGCATCCTTAGCTTCAAGGGCGTATACCAGAGCGGTGATGGCGTTGAGGAATGAGGCCCGGATTTTGTTCGCCTGCTCAGAGACTTTCTCCTCCAGGCACTGCTGGTATTCCTTGTTCTCCAGTATCAGCCTTCTTTGCTCCAACGCCCGCCCCACCCCGATGGTTATTACATCCAGTTCGAAAGGCTTGATTACGTAATCGTATGCACCCTGCTTCATACACTGAATGGCTGTCTGCATGTCAGCCGTCGCGGTTATCATGATAACTGAGGTGGCAGGGTAGCCAGATTTTATTTCGGGTAGCAGCTCAACCCCCGATTTCCCCGGCATTTTGATGTCCAGCATAACCAGGCTGATTTTTTTGCGGCGCAGCTCATCCAGCGCCTGTGAGGCATTAGCTGCTTCAAGGCACTGATATCCCTCGTTGGTCAGCCTGTTATTGAGGAGCCGCCTTACTGACTCCTCATCATCAACGATTAATATTCCTTCCAATTTCGCTGCCATTTTATCAACGCATTGTTTCTTGAGTTATGCCGATAAGTTCATCAATTGAGAACGGTTTACGTAATAGTGGGCGACCGCTTTTTTCCAGGAATTTTTTAATGCTTTCGTCCATTGCCGAGCCGGTACAGAAAATCACCCTGGTCGCCAGCTTTGGGTGTGTTTCCAGCAGCCATTGATATAACTGCCTTCCGCTCATTTCCGGCATGAAAATATCTATCAGGCAGAGGTCATAGTCAATGTGATTTATCAGTTTCTGTGCCGTAAGGCAATCGGCGGCGATATATACGCCAAAACCTTCCGTTTCAAGTACCACGCGGCAGATAGTGCAAATGACTGCTTCGTCCTCAACGACCAGTATTTTTTTCTTGCCGCTGCCAGCACCAGACATGTTTACGCCTCTGTCTCTGCCTTTTACTTAACGGGCAGCTCCAAAATAAACGTTGCTCCTTTTTTCAGTGCGCTTTCCGCGTAAATCTTGCCGCCATGTTCGGTGACTATGCCATGGCAGATGCTCAGGCCAAGACCGGTGCCTTTACCCACTTCTTTTGTGGTGAAAAACGGGTCGAACAGGTGTCTCAGATTCTCCTTCCGGATGCCCGGGCCGTCATCGGCAAAGGAAGCCCGGATAATATCGCCATCACTCTCGGTAGTAATAGTGAGAGTACCTCTGCCGTGGGTTTCAGTCATAAAGTGCTCCGCGTTGATGATGATATTAACAAAGACCTGCTGCAGCCGGAAAAGGTCGGCGGTGATTTTGGGCAGATTGGGGTCAAAGCTGGCAACGACTTCAATATCGTGCACCTTTTGCTCGTAGGCGCGCAGGTCAAGAACCGACAGTATTGCCTGATTGATGTCCACAGGTTCCTTGGTGGTCTCATGTCTGCGGGCAAAGGTGAGCAGGTTTCTCACTATCTGAGCGGTTCGCTGCGCCTCCCGGTTAATAACCTCCAGGTCCTCCTTTATTTCTTCAGAGATGTTCTTTTTCAGCAGCAGTTCGGAGAAGCCGATAATGCCGGTTAGCGGGTTATTAAGTTCGTGGGCAACACCTGAAGCCAGTTCGCCAATTGAAGCCAGCCTGTCGGTAACGATGAGCTGCTCCTCCATTTTCCTGCGCTCGCTTATGTCCCGGATATATCCCACATTGGCCGGCTTCCCTTTGTAACTGGAGTAGGCATAGGTAACTTCAACTGGCACCTCGGCACCGTCCTTCCGCATAATAGTTATCTCGTAGAGTCCTGGGAGGACCTCACCACGTATCCTCTTTTTATGCCTTTTTATAGCCTCTTTACGGTCATCGAAGTGGATAAGTTCGGCCATGGGCATATTGAGCAGCTCATCAATGGAGTAGCCGGTGATTTGCGACCACTCGTCGCTGGCGTAGACGTGCATGCCGATTCCGCGCTCATCATCCTGAAGCATCACCACCGCTTCCCCGATTCTTTCCCCCAGCTCTAGTAGAGCGCGATAACGTTCTTCAGACTCTCGCAACGCCTCTTCCACTTGCCTGCGCTTGGTGATATCTCTAATCACGAATAGGACAATCGGCCTGTCTTCCGTGTTTATGGCGCGGGCGGTTATTTCAACGGGGAAGGTGCTGCCATCATTGCGGAGGTGCTCCGATTCCAGAACGATGGGCCCTTCTTCTTTTATTTTCCTGAGCCTTTCCTCAATCGCGCCGTCCATTTCCGGCGGCACCAGCTGCTTCAGGTTCATGTTGAGCATCTCCTCTTTTGAGTAGCCCCCGGTCCGGCAGGTCGCCTCGTTCATGTAGATGAGATTACCGTCCAGGTCGGTGGCGATTATGGAGTCGGCGGCTTCATTCAGAAGGTGCGCTCTGAGATGCAAGGCTTTCTCTGCCTTTTTTTCGTTCTGTAATGTCCACCCAGCTTGCCAGGTAATATTTAAACTCGCCACCGGTCGTTATCGGCGTCACTGTAATTACCACCCAGAACCGTTCCCCGCTCTTCTTTTTAAAAAGCTGTTCAAAAGCCTGCACCCCATGGGTAAGCGCTTCTTTAAAGTATCGCTCTAGTTTTGCTAACGCCTCCTCCGTCCACCATGGGTAGGGTGCTTTCCGGCCAACCAGTTCCACCATGGAATAGCCGGTGAGCTTTTCCAGCGCCGGATTGACGTAGCGGATGGAGGTATCAGGGTTGGCAACGAGTATGGGGTTGGGAGAATGATTCAATATTGTGGAGCTGTACTCTTCGCTCTGCCTCAGTGCTTCTTCGGCCTGTACGCGCTTGATTTCCCCGGCTTCAAGGTCGGCGACGCGCTGGCGCAGTTTTTTCAGTTCAGCCAGGAGCGACTTCTTTGAACTGTCTTCACTCATAGTCCTGCCCACCACCCCTTATTTTTCTCAAACCATAGTACTAAAGTACTAGAGAAAAAACGTCATCTGGCACTGGTATAGGCCATCAAAACACCATCATTTGCCTGCTGACAGATAGGTTATGTACCTAAATCCGAGTGTTAGCTGTATTCACCGTATATCATTATAACAGGCGTGTCAATAGTCAACAAAAGTGACAACAGGCAAATAAGAAGCTTTCCGGGTCTAGTCGAAGCTTTTTCTTACCTTGACGGTGGCAATGATGAGGGTAACCACGGTAAAGCCGGCAAGTATGGCGGCATCCTGCCACAGGTATTCTATGCCCACACCCTTCACCACGATACCGCGCAGAATACGCAGATAATAGGTAAGAGGGATAACCGAGGCAATCCATTGTGCTGCCTTCGGCATTGATTCAATGGGAAAGATGAAGCCGCTGAGAAAGACGGTTGGCACCAGAAACATGAAGCTGGCCTGCATGGCCTGGAACTGGTTCTGCGAAATACTGGAAATCAGGAGGCCGAGGGCCAGCGAGAAAGTGAGGAACAAAGAGGACAGCGCTAAAAGTAGCAGAAAATTGCCGCGCATCGGCATGCCGAAGACGACGATGGCAGTGCTAACTACCAGGAGCAACTGGGTATAGCCGATTATGACATAGGGTATCAATTTGCTCACGATAAGCTCTCCCCGGCGCAGAGGAGATATATTGAGCTGCTCCATAGTGCCGCGTTCCCGCTCACGGACAATGGCTATGGAAGTCAGGATGATGGTGATGTTCTGTAAAAGTATACCGACAAACCCCGGCAGATAAAACACGGAGCTCTGCATGGCCGGGTTGTACCAGATACGCGGCTGAAGTGAGATTGGCAGATGTGTCTCACTTAATTGACCTTTGCTCATGAGTTCGGCGCCTTTGTTGGCGATGATGAGATTGGCGTTGGCCAGCGACTGAATACCGGCGCCCGGATCTGACCCGTCCGTGAAAAACTGCACCGGGGCGGGCTCCCCGCGATTAATATTTCTGGAGTATTCGGGTGGAATCACCAGTGCACCCTTGGCGTCTCCTGATTCGATGCGGCTGGCTATTTCTTCATAATCGAAAGCGTAGTAATTCACGTTAAAAAATTCCGTGTGGTGAAAACTCTGAATGAGCTCGCGGCTTTCCACCGTGTTGCTGGCATCCCAGACCACGAGGGAAACATTTTCAATATCGGTTCTCACCACATAGCCCAGGATGCCCATCTGTATTATAGGCAAGGCAAAAATCATTGCCATGGAGCGCCGGTCACGGCTGAGCTGGATGAATTCCTTAACGATGACACTGAGCATTCGCTGCCACATGTCAGTCTCCTTTCTGCACCGCCAAAACGGAGTGGTTCCTTTCCTGCGCTTCCATCAGTGAGATAAACACGTCCTCCATAGAGAAGGGAATGCGGTTGACACTGTGTATGGCAACCCCGCCGGACTCCAGGAGCCGTTTGATTTGGGGGGAGGCGGTGCGGGCTTCGTCGACAACGACGTGTATGGCGCTGCCGAACAGGCTTACCTGATGATAACGGGCATCCGCTGAGAGCATTGCCAGTGTCTGGGCGTAATCTGAGCTGGTGACCTCAAGAAGTTCGCCCTTTATTAGCTCTGTTTTAAGCTGGTGGGGGCTGCCGAGGGCAATGAGTCGTCCCTGGTACATCAGGCCCAGCCGATGACAGTGCTCGGCTTCATCCATATAGTGGGTGGTGATGAATATGGTCGTGCCCCGGTCTGACAGCTCTTGGATAAGCTCCCAGAACGCGCGCCGGGACAGCGGGTCGACCCCGGCCGTTGGCTCGTCCAGGAAAACCACCTCGGGGCTGTGGATGATGGTGCAGCCCAGGGCAAGCCGCTGTTTCCAGCCGCCGGCGAGCTCTTTCGCCATGGCTTTCTCCTTGCCGCGCAGGCCGGCCATGTTCAGCACCCATTCTTTTCTTTCTCTGAGCAACGCTGCCGGCAATGAGTAGAGGTTACCATAGAAATTGATGTTCTCCTCTACAGTGAGGTCGTTGAAGAGGGAGAACTTCTGCGACATATAACCGATTCTTGACTGTACGATGTCCGCCATTATAGACATGTCATCGCCCAGTACGAAGGCACTGCCCTCGGTCGGTCGCAGGAGGCCGGTAATCATGCGGATGGTGGTGGTCTTTCCTGAGCCATTGGGTCCGAGGAGACCGAAGATTTCGCCGGGCCTGACGCTGAAGCTGGCGCGGTCAACGGCGGTGAAATCGCCGAATTTTCTGGTCAGTTCTGATACCTGGACCGCGGATTCAGGCTGCTCCCTTTCTTTGGCCATAAAATTCACCGTATTTTCCGAGCCGCTCCAGTTACTCGGTTTGCCCTCCAGCCCGGTGAGTTGAGTGATAAATACGTCTTCAAGTCCCGCGGCAATACGCCGCAGGTCAACAATCGATATTGAATGTTCCGTCAGCAGGCGGTCGATTTCAGTACGCCGTTTCTCGGCCCGGTCAACCATGACATGGACGGTGTCGCCAAATACCTGAGCTATCTGCACAAATGGCAACTGCGGTAAAACGGCGGTAACCCTGTTGACCTGGCTGGTCCTGATTTCCAGCAGCTCACCGGGAAACTGCGCTATAATGTTCTGCGGCGTATCGCAGGCGATGACCTCTCCTTTATGCATGAAGGCGATGCGGTTGAACCTTTCCGCCTCGTCAAGGTAAGGGGTCGAGACCAGCACGGTAATGCCTCTGGTCAGGAAGCCGGCGATAATGCGCCAGAAGTCGCGGCGTGAGATTGGGTCGACACCAGTGGTGGGCTCGTCGAGGAAAACGACCTCCGGCTCATGGATAAGGCTGCAGGCCAGCGCCAGCTTCTTCTGCATTCCGCCGGAAAGGTGCTCGGCGTGCCTTTTGCGGAAGGGTTCCAGACGGCAGAATTGAAGCAGCTCTTTTATCCGTCCCTTGGTCGTCTCGCGCGGCATATGGCGCAGCCTGGCGAAAAAGGTCAGGTTCTCCTCCACCGTCAGGGTAGGGTATAGGTTAAAATGTTCCGCAACATAGCCGATTTTATCCTTGATGCGGGCCGCATCCCTCGCCGTGTCCATGCCGAGGACCCGGGCTTCACCGGCGGAAGGCAGCACCAGGGTGCACAGCATGCGTATGGTCGTTGTTTTGCCGGCACCATCGGCGCCAACAAGGCCAAACATCTCCCCGCGCTCGATGCGCAGGTCGAGACCACTAACGGCGGTAACGTTATCATATTTCTTCTGAAGCCCGAAGGCTTCAATCGCCGGAGTATTCATGGTTACTCATCTTCCAGACCGGTCAATATTAGTGCATCCGCGGGCATGCCCGGCTTCAGTTTCTGCTCCGGGTTGGCCAGACTGATTTTAACGGCAAAGACCATTTTTTCCCGTTCATCTTTCAGCTGGATATTCTTGGGGGTGAACAGCGCGTTCGGCGATATGTAGACAACGGTGCCGGGGAAGCTCTCATCGGGATATGAGTCAACAGATATCTGCGCTTCCTGTCCCAGCTTGACCAGGCCGATTTTACGTTCCGGAACATAGGCGGTCAGCGTTACCTCGTCCAGCTCGATGATGGACAGTACCGGGAGGCCCGGCTGGGCGATTTCTCCCACTTCCGCATAGCGGGAAGCGACCACACCGGACGCGGATGAGGTCATGATGAGCCTGTCGAGCTGCACATTGATTACATCGAGAGAAGCCTCAGCCTGCTCAACCTGCAGCTCGGCAGCATCCACGGCGACCGTGGATGCCTGATAGGCAGTATAGGCGCTATCTGCCGCAGCGTTGAGTTCCTGCGGGTTATCTCTTATGGCCAACAGGTTCTCGAGTGCCTTCTGTGCCGTGACCGCGCGGAGCTCGGCGGTAGGTACACTCCATAGCTCTTCCAGTGCTTTCTGGTAAGCTAGAGACAGTTCCGCCATCTCCAACTCACTTTCCGCGGGATAGATTTCCTTTCTCATCGTATATATGCTGAACCAGTCGAGGCTTTTTAATATCTCCAGGTTTTCGAGAATCTTTTCCGCGGTATCATACCGGACCTCAGCTGACGGCACCCTCAGGTCGCTCTCAATTTCTTTTTCCCGCAGCAGGTTCAATTCCGCCGTTTCCAGCTCTCCCTGGGCAGCGATAATCCTGGCTTCCAGTTCCAGCGGGTTGCGTTGCACTTCAAGGGCATTCTGCCAGGCCTTTTTCGCGCCGCCCTGTACTATTACGGCCTGCTCCAGATAGGCACGGGCCAGATTTGAGTTTGCTTCCGCCTGTCTTTTCTGGGCCAGAAGCAGCGAGCCGTCCAGCCTTACCAGGATGGCGCCTGCCGTGACCGGGTCGCCTTCGTCGGCAGCGATTTCAACAATGCGGCCGCCTGTCTCGGCAGAAATGGTAACGTCTGTGGCCTCGATAAATCCCGAAGTAAGGATGGTTCCGTCACGTTCTGCCGATGAGCGACCGAGCGTGCCCCAAAGCACGCCGCCAACCACCACAATCACAAGCAGGACAACCAGCAGCCTTACCTTTTTCCGTTTCATCTTGTCCTCCTTTTCTTGTCTCTTATTTAGGGCTAAGTCCTTTCAGAAAGATATCAACCACTTCTTGTGTGTAAGATTCCTGTACGGGCAGACCCGCGCGAAGCGGTAAAAATATCTCACGTCCAAGCAGATAGACAACAAGCGACCCCATAAAAGACCGGGCACTGCTCTGGGTATCATGAGGCCGTAGTATGCCCATATCTATTTGGTGTTCGAGGTAGGTAATAATGAAGTTGAGCACCAGAACTATCTTCTCGGCAAAATTATTGGCTGTCTCGGGTACTCGGGGTGCTTCCGATAATAAGATACGGAAAAGCTGCCTTGCTTCCGGATTATCGAAAGTACTTAAGTAGGACTTGGCTATCAGGAGCAGCATGTCTTCAGGAGGGTCGTCGATTCGCTCCCAGAAATTCGGGAGCTGAGTCAAGACCGGCGATAGTTCTTCTACCATAGCCTGAAAGAGCTTCTTTTTGTTTTCGAAGTACCAGTAGACCAGAGACGGCGATTTCAAGCCTGCCTCAAAGGCGATTTTCTTAATGGTAGTTCTATGAAAGCCTTCTCTGGCAAAGGCCCGGCGCGCTGCGGCTAATATCTGTTGACGGCGCTCCATTTTTATATCCCGTCTCTACTGATAGAATATATGTTCAATAAAAAATATATATAATATAGAATAGTTTGTCAATAGGTTATATCTGTTAATATTGAATAATCATTCAAAATTTTGAGGTAGAGAGTTAATCTCCGCTTTCACCTGCGGATTGAACGGTTAAAGTGGTGTTGGCCGGCTGGGGGTCATAGAAGCTCAGTAATTACCCGCTATTTATGACACCCTCTTTTTTCAAACGGGAGATATCCTCATCAGCATATGCGAGCAGGTTCTTCAGAATTTCTTCGGTTTGTTCTCCCAGCAGAGGTGCCGGTGCGTAGACCTCGCCCGGTGTTTCCGAAAGGTGAATCGGGGAACCGGCTATCTTTATCCGGCCCATTTGTGGCTGGTCAATATCCACCAGCATATCCCGGTGTTCGATACAGGGGTCTTCACATATCTGCTGGATATTATTTATCGGGGAGTGGGGGATGGATTCCTTTTCCAGAATTCGACTCCAGTCACGGGTGGTCTTTTCTGCCATCACCTTTTCCACGATTACAATCAATGCTTTTCTGTTCCGGGAACGAAGCGAATTGGTCTTGAATTCGGGATGTTGGCTTAAATCCTCTCGACCAATCGCGGCGCAAAACCGTTTCCAGATGCTGTCATTGCCGATGGCTATGACCATCCAGCCATCCATGGTGGGTATGGATTGAAAAGGGGCGATTGTGGGATGAGCGGAGCCGAGCGGTTTCGGTATCCGGTGGCCAACTGTGTGCTGGACGACGGCGTTTTCCATTACCGAGAACAGACCGTCCACCATTGAGCCGTCATAGTACTGGCCCCGTCCGGTTTTCTCACGGTGTATCAGGGCAGCCATGATGCCGATGGCGGCCTGATGGCCGGCGAAAATGTCGCCCACGGATGCCCCGGCCCGGCAGGGCGCTCCGTCTTCGGGGCCCGTGATGCTCATGAATCCACTGTATGCCTGTGCAATAATGTCATAGGCCGGGAGAGAACTGTATTCCGGTGGTGTGTCGTGGCCGAACCCTGATATGGAGGCATAGATGATGGCCGGGTTTATTCGCTGGATTTCTTCCCAGGTAAATCCCAGGTCTGACATGGTGGTAGGCCGGTAATTTTCAATAATGACGTCGGAAATAGCGATTAATTCGCGGAGAAGCTGCTTGCCCTTTTCCTGCTTTAGGTCCAGGACCATGCTTTTCTTGTTTCGGTTGAGGCTGGCGAAATAAGCGCTGCGGTTTTTACCCGGTTCACCGGCGAAAGGGCCAAACTCACGGGCATCATCACCGTGCGGTGGCTCAATATGGATAACCTCAGCACCGAGGTCTGCCAGTATCATGGTCGCTATCGGCCCCGCCAGAACGTGCGTCAGGTCGACTATGCGTATATCTTCCAGGGCTCTCGCCATTTCATATTCCTTTGCTCCAGGTACTAATAACCGGTTGCCCGCTTCAGAAACACGGCTCCCGCAGGTATATCTGGGTGGGGTCGGTGTGGCGCAGGGTTTCCACCTTGGTCATGGTGCCGGAAACGGTGTCCAGGACCAGCTTCAGGAGATTTTCACCGGCTTTTTCGATTGTGTCCTTTCCTTCGATGACCGTTCCGGAGTAGAAATCAACGCTGGTTGGTGCCATGGCCAGCGTCTTGGGGTTGGCCGTTGTCCACAGGAGTGGGGCAACCACCGCCGTTGAAGTGTACAGCAGGTCATTGCCCACCAACCCCCCGCCACCAAGCTGAAATATGACCAGCTGCGCTCCTGAAGCTGCGTAGCCGGCGAAAATGGAACACATGCTCATCCAGTTGTCCACGAAGTACAGTCCTTTGCCTTCCGGTCTTTCCCCGTATTCGAGCACACCCTGTATCGGTGCCGAACCTGACTTGTGGATGGCACCCAGCGACTTCTCTTCCAGCGAGGATATACCTCCGGCGATATTTGAAGGTACCGGGTTGACGGTACGAATGTCATCACCGGTTGCTTTGGCGCTGGCCTCTATTCTGTCGGCCGCCTCAAGGATCTGCCTGGACACTTCATCATTAATGCCGCGTTTGGCCAGGATGTGTTCGGCGCCGATAATCTCGGTGGTCTCACCGAAAAAAGCGGTACCGCCACCGGCGACGATGCGGTTGAAGAGGTCGCCAACAACAGGGTTGCCGGCAATGCCGGAGGTCGTATCCGAGTGGCCGCATTTCACGCCTACGGCCAGATGGCTTAAATCAAAAGGCTGACGCCTGATACGAGAAGCGTCAAGCACCATCTCTCTCGCCAGCTGGACTCCTTTCTCGAATGCCCTGAGCGTGCTCCCTTCTTTTACGGCATCAAGAACCTCCACGCGTTTACCGGATTTGGCAATTTCCTCGGCAAGGCGAGCGGGCTTTAATTCCGGGTATCCGGAGCCTATCCCCTGCGTGTGAATGATGACTGAAGCCACGTTGGGATTCCGGCCCATTCCGATGAGGGTTCGGGCGATGGTCTCACGGTCGTGGCTGGTACGGCCGCTGCCTGCGTCCGGGGTGAGCATTGTTCTCGTGCCATCGACGAAGTCACAGATTTTGGCGGCCAGGAACCCCCAGGGAATTACCAGTACATAATTGCGACTTCCGGCCGAGCCATCCGGTCTTGCGTAGCCCATGAAATTCATCTGACTTCTCCTTTCGCTAAATCGCCTCTACCCCGTCCGCCTTCCAGGTTGTGGATGTGCACCATGTCGCCCTGTTTGATGTCACTCGAGGCGATACCGATTGGTTCACCGTACTTGATAATGGCGGAACCTCTGGCGATATCGGACACGGCGATTTTGAAACCGAAAGTTATGCTTTCTCTGGCGTTAACGGTACGGGTGTCACTACCGAAACGAACCAGCACCCCGGTTCCGGGCGCCACGTCCTCAAGCAGCGTGGCCACGTTGTCCTTTTCCGATAGAATCAGCGCACCTCTTGCTGTCATTGAGTACCTCCTTTTCAGTTTGTTTAGCTATCTTCACGAGTCATTTTCACCTGGGTGATATTAACGATGAGCAGCGATCCCACGATGGCCAGGCCGGAGTAGGCGAGCCAGATACCCTGGTAGCTGCCCCACGTATCAAAAACCCATCCCGCCAGTGGCGGCCCGATGATAGCGCCGACAGCATTGATGCCGACCATCAGGCCAAGTATGGTACCATAATTCGCCCGGCCGAAATACTCGGCGACCATGGAAGGTCTGGTGGCTGTGGAACCGCCGTAACCAACGCCAAAAAGAAGGAGAAAAGGGATTAGCAGCCAGAGACCGACCGCAGGGACATAACTGAAGAAGAGCAGGCCTGCGGTCATCATGGCAAACGCGGCAGCGACTGTGTGTCGTCGGCCATACTTATCTCCAAGCCAGCCAAAACTGAGGCGCCCGCCAACGCTCAAAATCGGCAGTATCATGGCCACCAGGCTGGCCCGTGACCTGTTAATACCAATGCTGCTGAGGTAGGGCATGATGTGGGTTATCACCGTGCTGATCAGCATGGCGTGAATCAGGAAGGTAAGTGCTATGCGCCAGAAAGTGATAGCCTTGAGCGCGTGCCTGGCTTGGATGTTCAGTTCCGCGGTCTGAGGCTGGGTGGCATTTATGCCCGGCGTAACGGGAACTTCTTTCCGGCCATCGGGCAAGTAACCGTAATGCTCGGGCCGGTGGCGGAAAACAAAAGAAAGCGGCAGGACAATTATCAGCATACCCGCTGCCAGTATAACCATTGTCGTCCGCCAGTCATAAACTTCAATGAGCCTGACAATAAGGGGGACCATCAGTCCGCTGAAGCCGAAGCCGGACATGGCGATGCCACTGGCGATGCCTATCTTCAATCGGAACCAGTTGGCGATGGCAGTCATCAGCACGGTGAGGGTGGTGGCGCTCATGCCGATGGCGATAAGGGCAAAGGCACCGTAAAACGTGGCCAGAGACGTGGTGCGGCTGATCATGAACAGTCCCAGAGTTGTAATAACCGCCCCGCCGAAGATAAGTCGGCGTGGACCCAGTCGGTCGGTCAGGATGCCGGTGACCGGTGCCAGAAAGCCAAGTTCAAGTCCGCGCAGGGAAGCCGCCAGTGAGATTTGGGCATAGCTCCAGCCCATGTCATTGGCGATTGGTTCAAAGATAGCCGTAAAGCCGTAAAAAACGACGCCACCGACGTACAATGCTACGAGGAAGGCAGCGCCTACTATCCACCACCCGTAAAATATCCTGGAGGGTTTCCAATTAAAGAACATGGTTGAATAATTGTATCACTAAAATCATCAACTGAGGAAAAGGTTTCAGGATAGTTATACCATAATCGTCGCTCTGGCAGCGAGTAAGAGTAGCAAAAGAGCACAGACCCTGCGGCCTGCCCGAAAGCAAGTCCGTACCCCGCTTCTACCCACACCAACGCGGCAAAAGAAATTATTTAGGCCACGGGTGTTTAGCAATTTCCTTTTCGTTAAGCTCAATACCGATGCCCGGCTTTTTCGGCAGGTAGAGATAACCGTCTCTTATATCCGGCAGCTCGGTGGTGATATCATCGCGCCAGGGAGCGCTGTCAACGTCCGTCTCCATAATCTTGAAGTTGGGTATGGAGGCGCAGAAATGAGCGTTCGCGAATGTTGAAAGGTGGGTGTAATAGTTATGGGGTGCCGTCACCATCTCGTACGTGTCGGCCAGGGCGGCCACACGGCGCGATTCTATATAGCCGTTCCAGGGCAGGTCAATCATGCAGATGTCCATGGCATGCTTTTCCAGGTAGGGGAGGTAGCCTTTCATGTTGTACAGACTTTCCCCGGAACAGATGGGCACTCTTACTGATTCCTTGACCTGCAGGAGCGCCTCCGGGTCGTAGATATCCATTTCCAGCCACATCAGGTTATACGGTTCCACGACCCTGGCAATCTGAATGAAGCCGTCCGTCTTGAAGTTGAAATTCAGGTCCAGGCAGAGGTCGACCTTGTCTCCCACCGCTTTACGGAAGGTGCTCATCAGCCGGTCAATGGTTTTCAGTATGCCGGTATCTATATTCTGTTCCATCGACCACAGCATACGGGGCGGCTCCCCGGGCGTGAGGATATTTGTTTTAAGCGCCGTATAACCACTGGCTGCCACTTCTTCGCCCAGGGCGGCGATATCATCATACGTTTTCAAAGCTGGCTTGTCAGGGTAAAGCTCGGGGTTGCGGACACGGTAGGTGCCGCAGTGAGACCAGTAAATGCGTATCTTATCGTTAATCGGGCCGCCGAAGAGTTCATAGAGCGGGACGTTCAGCGCCTTGGCCTTGATGTCCCACAGGGCGACTTCAATGCCGGCAATGGCTTTCTGGGCGATGCCGCCGGGGTTATGCTGGAAGCGGTGGCCCATCTCACGGTAGAGCCTTTCCACGGCCCGCGGATCCTTGCCAATGAGGCGAGGCTCCAGGTCCTTAACACAGCCGGCGACGCCAAACGCGGAGCTGTTATCAGTGCATTCACCGTAGCCGACCAGCCCTTCGTCGGTTTCCACCTTGACGAAGGTAAAAGCCCGCCATCCCCCGTCGCAGAAAATGGGTGTTATTTTGGTAATCTTCATTCTTCAGCCCTCCAGAAAAGTAAAATTATGCGCTTTAATTAACTGTTTTTCGATTTTCCAACCAGCCGAAACGACGACTCAAAGGAATTGAACAGGTCCAGATACTGCTCCAGATAACGGGTCAGCAGGAATTTTTCTCTCACCGTTTCTCTGGCCTGCTTCCCCATATGGTCGCGCAGTTTACTGTCTTTCAGAAGACGGACGATTCGGTCGGCAGCTTCCTCTATGGTATCCACCAGGAAGCCGTTAACACCGTCCTCAATCTGGTAGCGAATGCCGCCTACGTTCCCGCCAATCACCGGCGTCCCCTTCCACATTGCTTCGGAGACGGTCAGGCCGAACCCCTCGCGGATAGATTTCTGTAATACCACCGCCGCCCGGCGCTGCAGGGCATTGACCAGCGAACCGTCCTGTATACTGTGTATAATGATGCGTTCTTCGCGTTGGTCCAGCAATGAATTGTATACATCTTCACCTTCGGGGTCGTCGGTGGCCACGTTGCCCAGCAGTACCAGGGTACAGGGCGCTTCCTTACTGGCCAGACGAAAAGCCTTGATGACGCCTTCCGGGTCTTTCCAGCGGTCGAATCGCGATATCTGCACCACCAGCGGCAGGTCGGTAGGAATGCCATAGTGGCTCAGTCGCTCATCGATGTCTGCCTGACGCATCTCACGATTGACGATGGAAAACGGGTCGATGGCGGGCATGAAGAAACGCTGCGGCGTCCTGAGCTTCTGGGCATATTCTTCGCAGCTGAGAATGACGGCGTCATATTTCTCCACGAATGGCGTCAGGTAATTCCACAGTTCTTGGTTGGGGTTGGAGAGGTCGATATGACAGCGCCATATCCATGGCCCTTTCCGCCGGTAGTAGTTGATAATGGGGAGGGGCTGGGGGTCATGGACGATGACCAGGTCGTGGCCCAGGTGGTTGCGAATCGAGTTTTCGTAGATAGTCTCCTCGTAGAGTTGTTTTTTCCTGTCAGTAAGGTGTATCTCCCCGC
This sequence comes from uncultured Dehalococcoidia bacterium, assembly GCA_965603425.1. Taxonomy (GTDB): domain Bacteria; phylum Chloroflexota; class Dehalococcoidia; order Dehalococcoidales; family RBG-16-60-22; genus E44-bin89. The sequence goes on from CBFDCY010000002.1 coordinate 16,187, forward strand.
CCTGAAGGGCGTTGTGCATCTTTTTGGTGATGCTGAAGAAGTCCGGCGAGCCTACGATGACACGCCACCCCGTCTCAATGCCGACGCTGTCCATTAAAAGGGTCAGCGAGGATAGCAGCTGGGAAACGCCGCCGCCGTAATAGGTCGAGTTGACGTTGGCGATATGCAGCCCGTGGAGCAGCCGGGCTTTCTCCCGAATGCGCTCAACTGTCTCCAGGCCTACCAGCGGCGCATAATCGTCGAGGCCGGTGGTATGAAACCTCGGGTCAGCGATTTGAAGCTCGGTCACATGGATATTCCCTATTCTATTCATTTAGCGCTGCACCTGCCGAAACTGTCGACACTTTTCTTCCAGAGCCGCGATTAGCTGGTCAAAAGAATCTTGGAACGCCTTCACGCCATCCACCTGCAATTGCTCGGTAACGACATCCAGGTCAATGCCGGCTTTTCTCAGGTCGCTCAAAACCTGCTCCGCTTCCGCCAAACCTTCATTCAGCGCGTCTTTGACCTTGCCGTGGTCGAGGAAATGCTCCATGGTATCCGTGGGCAGGGTATTCACCGTATCCGGGCCCATCAGTTCTTCTACGTATTTTAGATCGGAGTATTCTGGGTTCTTGGTGCTGGTGCTTCCCCAGAGTACCCGTTGCATGTGGGCGCCGCGCTTTTTCAGTTGCATAAACTCTTCGCCGGAGAAAACTTCTTTGAAGCGATGATAGACAAGTTTGGAGTTGGCTACCGCTGCTTTGCCCCGCAGTGCCAGCGCTTCTTCGGTGCCGATATTCTCCAGGTCTTTGTCCACGTATGTGTCCACGCGGCTGACAAAGAAGGAAGCCACCGAGGTTATCTGCCGCGGATTGGAAAAGCGGGGGAGCCCCTGAAGGTAGGCGCGGGCGACAGCTTCGTAATGCGACATGGAAAACATAAGGGTGATATTGATATTGATACCTTCGGCAAGAAGCTGTTCAATGGCCGGGATACCGGGCGGCGTGGCGGGCACTTTCATCATCAGGTTGGGCCGGTCCACCAGCCGCCAGAGCCGGCGCACCTCGTTGACCGTTCCTTCCGTGTCATAGGCCAGTTCGGGCGTTGGTTCCAGGCTGACCATCCCGTCCATACCATCGCTGGCATCATAAACAGGGCGAAACACGTCGGCGGCCATCTGGATATCCTCCACGGTAAGGTGGTCATAGATATCCATGACGCTGGCGTCAGGCCTGGATTTCAGAATAGACTTTATCGCTTCATCGTAGTCCTGACCCTGCGTGATAGCTTTGTGGAAAATAGAGGGATTGCTGGTCAGGCCGCTCACTCCGCTATCAACCAGTTGCTTGAGCTGGCCGCTGGTAATCAGCCCCCGCTGAATGTAATCGAGCCATAAAGACTGGCCCACCTTCCGGACTTCTTTTAAATTTTCCATTGGCTGCCTCCTTGAGCAAAATGCTGTCGCCGAAATCGGAACCTTTATGTATCTAGGTTACTCTCTTTATTATGCCGTATTTCAGGAAAATGAGGAAAACGAACAGGTAGCAGATGGCACCGAGTAGCAATGCCTGGGCGAAACCAAGGCTGATGGCGATGACAATAGTCAATGCTGAGCCCAATACTGACCCCACGCCGTTCAATCCCCACATCCAGGGGATATATCTGTCCATCTCCGTTTCTTTCAGTGCCCTGATACCAAGCGGGAACGGGAAGCCCATCAAGAATCCCAGGGGTAGCAGCATGAGCACCATGACCAGCAAACGCAGTGCCAGATTCAGCCCCAGTAGCTGGTTGAAAATAAGGGGAATGAGAAAGATGTAGATGATGGCTAATATGGCAATGCAGATAGCCGCCGTCGTTATCCCTTTGAATATATCATTACGGGTCAGGCGGCCGCTGTACAGGCTGCCCAGGCCGGCGCCGGTCAGCAGTGAGAACAGAAGGACGGCCATTGACAGCACCGGCTGGCCGAGGTAGAGGATAAACCTCTGGATTAAGGAGATTTCAATGAGCATGAAACCGATGCCGATAAGCGCAAACAGGAACACGGATTGAAGTAATCTACTGTTCGTGCCCTGGCGTCCCCTCGACTTGCCGCGAACGCGGGGAGTGCGCAGCTGCCAGTACATCGGCGGCGCAGCAAGCACCAGCAGCAGCAGGCCGAATGAAAGCCAGAAAACTAGAGACACCGGTTGCGGCAGGCCCACGTCAATCTTATAGAAGAACGGGCTGTTATCGGTAGCCGTGGATAAGTCCATACCCATCCCCCGGGCCATTTTCTTGATTTCGTTAAAGCTCAATTCACCACTGGCGAGGACTTGCACCGTTGGATTGACCGCTCCTTCGTCCTCGATGTACGGAAAGTAAGTGAGGGTTGGCTCATAGCCCAGCTGGACCATTTTCTCATGTCGGGCCAGCGCCTCTTCGGGGGTGAACGGCGTCTTTTTCAGGACAAAGAACGGGTAAACATGTTCCCCCGAGCTCAGACCAAGCATGTAAATCTGCTTGAGGGCGTCGGTGTTGCTGAGTCCTCTCTGCTCAAGTGACGCCAGCGAGATGGAGAGCAGTCGCCAGGCGGTGAAATCGTCGTGGGTCACCACCATGAGCCGTCCTTCATCGGTCAGCTGGTCCATGTAATCATGGATGGACTCCGTGGTGAACAGGAAATTTTCCGTCAGAGAGTAGCCTTCAAGGCTGCGACTAGTCTGGGTGACCGGCAGGCTGAGCATAATAATGTCGTACTTGTCCGCCTGTCGTTTGAGGAAATTACGGCCTTCGTCAACGAGGACATTTACCCCGGGAAAATCAGTAAAGATGCCGCCGTTGTACCCGCCATATTCGCGTACCATATCCACGATGTCCCGGTTCACCTCGACGGCAGTAACCTCGCCAACGCCGCCCATCAATGATATAAGCACATCCCTGCCGCCGCCGGGGCCGATGATGAGGGCATTGTCCTTTTCTTCTTCGGCGAGAAAATAGAAAGGGAAATAGCCGGAAAATATGGTCTTTAGGTTTTGAACGGCGGTGTCCGGGTTTTCAAGGTTGCCGTTGAACTGGTACATCGGTGCCGTGGCGGTGCCGTCGAGGTAGATATCCATCTGCGCCGGATACTCGGTGAACTCTACCAGATCGGTCCGGCCGAAGGCGCTCCATTTTGTTTCTATTATCTGCGCCGGGGAGGATTTTTCATACAGAGCGCGGTGAATATCCTTGTTGGGATTTTTCGCGATAATCGGGATATCGCTCAGATAGGCGCCGAATATATTCGTGATGAAAAGAACGGCGGCGATGGTGAAACTGGCCACCGGCAGCGCTGTCCGCCAGTTGATTTTTTTCAGCAGTCGGCTGGCGAAGAGAAGCGCGGCCACAGCCGCGACGATACCGAGAAAAAAGCTGGTGTTGATGGCACCGAAAGCATCGAGAAATAAAATTATGCCCAGCGAGCCGAGCGCCGCGCCGACCAGGTCGGCACCGTAGACCCGGGCACTTATCTCGGGAAAGGTGCGGAATACCTCAGCCAGAAAAATGCCGGTGAAGAAGAAAGGGAAGAACAGCAGGACGCAATAAAACAGGATACTGTTCAGTGCGCTATCCAGGTAGCCAATCTGGACCATCAGTATTACTGAAATCGGTATTGCCAGTGAGATGAAGCTGGCTAACAGCGCCAGCGTGCCAAACCTTTTCTCCGGCTCAGGCATCCGTGGTCTGAATAAGTAGACAAATATACCACCGAGCCCCAGCCCCAGCAAAGCCAGGGAAACGATGGCGAATACGTAGTGGTAGAGAATGAGTACGGAGAGCAGCCTGGAAAGGGTAATCTCGAAAGCCAGCATGCTGAACGAGATGAGGGAAACCCCGATTAACAAAATCCACAGTGTTCCTCCGGGCAGGCTTTCGCCCGCAGGAGTGGTGGTGGCTGGTGCCGTATTATTGCGTCTTTTCATGTCTTCTGGCTTAAAAAGATTATAGCACACTGTTCATTTTTATAGCGGCGGTTTCTATCGATTACAGGTTGAAAGCGTATCAGGTAAAAAGCTGACACGAAGGTGGTTATACTTTATAATAGGCATTATGACTACATGAACAGTCAGTTGCCACCCTTCCCAGAGGCGCTCAGGGGTAAGCCTCACCTTCAAAGGTTGCTGATGAAAGGGGGTGGTGATTTAGGTGGACGCCACCGCTGAAGTCGATAAGGTATTGACAATCACATTAGGAGGAATGCAATTATTTTACTTTATATGAAAGAACCTTAAATCAGTAAAACGGCTTAGGTGTGTGATGATGAAATGGGGCGCTGGTGACCGCTGATAAGTAATGCGGTTGTTGTTGCGCTTTATTATTTAGAAGGGGGTTGAGAGATGGATTATCCACTAGAAGGAATAAGGGTTGTAGATTTTACCCAGTACCAACAAGGGACTGTCGGCACCTTGATGCTGGCTGACTGGGGAGCTGATGTAATCAAGGTGGAGCCTCATGGTATAGGCGACCCAGGCAGAACCCTCGGCCCGCGGGGTCCGAAGGGACTACGTTCCGGTTACTTTGAAGCCAACAACCGTAACAAGAGAAGCATTGTTGTAGACGTTAAGAAGGAGAAGGGCAAAGAGATTATCTATAAGTTAGTGAAAACGGCAGACATATTTGCCCAGAACTTCCGCCCCGGTGTTATCGAACGCCTAGGTTTCGGGTATGATATTTTATCTCGAATAAACCCCAGGATTATCTGCCTGAATGGCTCAGGCTTTGGCCGTAGAGGTCCCTTGAGAGAGCGACCAGGATATGACGCAATAGGGCAAGCCATGGGCGGGATAATGAGCATCATCACCGGACCGCCTGACTCACCTCCCCAAATGGTAGCAGCTGGAGTTTGCGACCAGACGGGTGGTTTTTTACTTAGCTTCGGGGCATTGTTAGCCTTGTTTGACCGTGAACGCACCGGGTATGGTCAGGAGGTTGATATGTCTTTGATAAGCAGCGCTTTAGCTTTGCAGGGTGTTGCATTCCAGACTTCCTTGCTCGCTGGACAATTACCAAAGATGAGGGGTCGTATCACTCCCGCATCCTTCAGCGCCGGCTTCAAGGCTGGGGACGGCAAGTCTTTCATCGTTCATACTACCGATAGTGAAAAAAGAGAGAAGGTCTTTGAAATAGCTGGACTTGCTAAGGACCTCAACAGGTTTGAAACAATGGAGAAGGTAAACCAAAGTCACGAGGGAGCGCTTGATGCTCTTGAGGCAGCTTTTGCCACCAAATCTCGAGATGAGTGGCTGAAGCTGCTAGTAGAAGCAGACATCGTTTGTGCGCCAGTTTTTACCCATGCTGAAATTGCCGCTGCCCCCCAAGTAATAGAGAATAATTATATCGTCGAGGTAGATCATCCCACGGAGGGTTCCATTAGAGTCCTTAAAAATCCAGTTCAGCTTAGTAAAAGACAGCCGAAGGTTGGAGTAGCCCCGGAGCTCGGCCAACATACTGACGAGATTCTAAGAGAAGTGGGATATTCCAAGGCAGAGATTAACGACTTGAGAGAACAAAAAGTCATCTGATTCCGATTTTGTAATTGCATTCCATATCTGGTTAAGCTGCATCCTGAATATGGGAAAAGTGAATTAGTCAAGGATTTATGTTATCCTAATAGGCATTAACCTGCGATTTGAATTGAAGAATATGAGGAGGAAACAATGTCGGAAGCGCGATTTAAGGTTATGATGGCGGAAAGCAGCTCCTGGGTTCCGGCGTCACTGAAAAACCTGGATGTGGAAACTGAGGAGCTTGCCAAGGTCAGTGCCGAGGTGGTGACTGCGGATTGCAGTACGGAAGACGAGGTAATTGAGGCGGCGAAAGACGCAGATGCTTTGCTGGTGATTTTTGCCCC
>CBFDCY010000003.1:0-21190 GCA_965603425.1 uncultured Dehalococcoidia bacterium
GAAGCCGCGCTGGCAGAAATCGCCTCTTTGAACACCTCCCGGGGATGGACAATACTGCTGTCCAGGCTGCCGACTGATACCTCAGCTATCCTTATCAGCTGATTCCTGGTATCCAGCAGAAGCGCCAGAAAATACTCCTTCTTCTTGCTTTTCAGGCGACTGCGAACCTGCGCCACTACGTCTTCCGGCGTCTTGACTATCTCTCTCTTTTCGCTATCGTGGTAATCTTCGAGCCGGTTGGTCAATTCAAAAACGGCTCTTATCTGCGCCGCCTTGGCGAGGCCGATTCCCCTGACCCCGGCCAGCTCCTCAAGTGAGGCATCAGCAATCCCCTTGAGACTGCCAAACTGGCTTAAAAGCCTCTGGGCGGTTACCATCACCGACTCGCCGGAGATGCCCCGGCCCAGAATAACCGCCAGAATCTCCTGCGCGGAAAGCGCCTCGGCGCCGAACTTCTGCAACCGTTCTCTCGGTCGCTCAGAAGCCGGCAGATCATGGATGGTGAATGACTTTTTTATTTCGCTTTTTTCCACTGCGCTGCCGAAACTTATTGGGCTTATTTCCTGATATAGCTGAGCCAGAGCTCATTTAAACCATCCATATCAAATCCATATACTTCCCGCAGGGCTTCATCGTAGCCGCTCCCCTCACGAAAGATATTCAGCAACTCAAGCATCCGGCTCTGCCCATAATTGTTAATCAGTAAGTCAACCAGACTGTAACTCTGGGCATAGGCGAGTATCGATTCCTCGGCATAAGCGGAAAAGGGGCTGGCGAGGCTGCGCACCGTTATCAGCGTATCTTCATTGATAGCTTTGACAATCAGGTTGACGAATACCGGCTCCAGCGGCCCTTCGGCGTACATGGCGAGGCCCTCGTCGAGCCATGTAGGCAGGTCATTATAGGGGTTGAAGACCACCTGGTGAATTACCAGATGTGTCAGCTCATGAGTCATCGCCCGCTTGCCCCAGCCAAGGTTGTCCGGGGGGATGCCAATGGCAATGGTACTGAACCTGGTATAGGCTACGCCTCCTGTCCACTCCTGAGGGAATATCATGGCGCCGAGCAAATCTTCTGACCTGGCGTATATATATATCTCAGCCGGACTCTCCAGTCCGGCGCCAGTATCGCTGTGCAGGCGCACCAGTGCCTGCTGCGCCGTGTCCATTAGTTCCCGGGCGAAGGCATCATCTCCCTCATACCAGTACAGGGTTATTAACCCCTCGCTCAGACTGCGCCAGGAATAGCGGTCGTCATTAACCTGAACTGTCGCCGTTTCGGTTTCTAACTCCCCGCCGGCAGCATCTCTAACCGTCCACCAGTAGCTCAGGCCGCTACCCGGCGGCAGGCCACCGGACTTTCTCATATCCCAGCTCCACTCCGCATCGACCATCTCCGCCGGTTCAAAGTCGAGGGACACCTCGCTGATAACCTCGGCATGGCGCATCCGGTCAACGGTATAGTGCAGACGGATATCGGTGATAGAAGCATCGCTGGCCGCGGAGAGACCAAAATTGACCTTCATCGGAAAATCAACTTCTACCCGGCTCTCCAGCACCTGAAGCCCGTCAGCGGCCCGAACAGTTGCCGGGCTCAGTGGTATCAAGAGCAAAATGGCAATCAGGATTAGCTGTCCCGCTTTTTTTATCACTCTTCCCTCCCCAGTCCAGACCGGTGATAGGCCTCCAGAAAGCCGTCCAGTTCGCCATCGAGCACGGCGTCAGGGTCGCTCGTTTGAAAGTCGGTCCGGTGGTCTTTGACCATCTTGTACGGATGCAGGATATAACTTCTAATCTGGTTTCCCCAGCCTGCAGCGATGTGCTTTCCTTTGAGCTTGGCTTTTTCCTCGGCGCGTTTCTTCAGTTCCAGTTCCAGCAGGCGCGACCGGAGTATCGTCATCGCAATCTCTTTATTACGAAACTGAGAGCGCTCGCTCTGGCAGGTAACTGCCAGCCCCGTAGCTAGGTGAGTTAATCTGACCGCGCTGCTTGTCTTCTGCATGTGCTGCCCGCCCGGCCCGCTGGACCGGAACGTCTCCACTTTCAAATCTTCGGGGCCTATTTTAATATCAACATCCGCTTTAGCCTCCGGCATTATCTCAACCAGAGCGAATGAGGTATGTCGAGCGTGGTCGGCATCAAACGGGGACAGCCGAACCAGCCGGTGAACGCCGTGCTCCGCTTTCAGGTACCCATAGGCGTAGTCGCCGGCAACATCAATGAGCACGCTCTTCACGCCGGCTTCCTCGCCGGCGGTACTTTCCAGTACCTCTGCCTGGTAGCCATGCCGCTCGGCCCACCGGAGGTACATCCGCATCAGCATCTCCGCCCAGTCCTGAGACTCGGTGCCTCCGGCACCGGCGTGAACTGCCAGAATGGCATTGCGCTCATCAAACTCACCACTGAAAGCAAGCTGGAATTCAAGCTGAGCGAGAGTCGACTCAACCTTCTCTGTCTCTGAGAGTATCTCTGCCTGCAACAATTCATCTTCTCCGGTCAGATGAGCCAGTTCGGCCAGGTCCATCACTCTTTTCTCCAGTTCTCGCCATCGTTCCGCAGTCCTCTTTTGCCCCACCAGACGACGCATGGTATCCTGTGCCCTGGACTGGTCCAGCCAGAAGTCCGGCTGCGCCGACTCCTTCTCTAGCTTGCTGACGGCTACTTCCTTGCCAGCAATGTCAAAGATGCACCAGTGCCATTGAAATTCGAGACCGCAGGTCTTCCAGTTTGTCCAGCAACTCCTGCATTTATGCCACTCCTGTTATCAGAACAGTTTATTTTAACCGCTCACTTCATGAGCCGGAACGTATTCTTTTTCTTTCAGATTCCCACCCGCCGCCAGATGGGCTAACCGCAGCGGTTCCGGGATACGATAGCCACGACAGCATGCCAGTACCCAGCCGATGGCAACCTCAAGGTCCACTTTATGACCGATGGATATATAGAGCGTGTTTATAGCCGTCTTCGTGCGGAGGACGGCTCCGATGACCTCACTGCTGTCCACCAGGTCGGTGCAGCTGCCCGGGGTAACATCTGGCTCTTCATAGCTGCCGCACAGCCGCGATTTGGCACAGCCGATGGTCGGCGTGTCCAGAAGAAGTCCCAGATGTGAGGCAAGCCCGAGGCGGCGGGGATGGGCCAGCCCCTGCCCATCCACCAGAATAAGGTCGGGCGTTGCCGCCAGTTTTTCAAAGGCGGCCAGAGCCAGCGGTGACTCCCGGAAAGAAAGAAGTCCGGGAATATACGGGAAGTCCAGCTTCCCTTTTACCGTTTTCATTTCCACCAGCTCCAGTGCCGGGTAATTTATGACGACCACCGCGCCGGTGGCCATTCTCCGAGCACGGCTGACAGATATATCAACGCCGGCGATTAAACGTGGCTCGTTGATTTCGCTGGTTCGAGAAACCCTGGCGGCCAGCTCTCTCTGGATGTCGAAAGCCTGTGGAACACTGACCTGCCAGCTGTGCAGATGGTGCACTTTCATATCCCAAATTATAACTTTAATAGTATTGTCTGGCAACTAATTCATTAAGTGCCGTTGACAGACGTCAAGTTAATAGTGCATAATATAATTACTTGGGAAACTAGATAGAAATATGGTAAAAATCAGACTACGCCGCACCGGAGCCAAGGGCAAGCCAAACTACAGACTGGTTGTTGCTGACTCTCGATCACCCCGTGATGGAGCTTTCATTGACATTATCGGTCATTTCAACCCCCTCACCGACCCGGAAACTGTGGTTATCAACGAAGAAAAAGCACGCCACTGGCTGAGCAAAGGTGCCCAACCGACAGATACTGCCGCCAGGCTGCTGAGCAAGGCCGGCATTCTAGAGAAATCCAATACAATTAAGGAGAACCCCAAATCATGAGCGAATCCGACGAGCAAGAAGAACCCCAGATCACGAGCGAATCCGACGAAGAGGAAGAGCCCAAAATCAAGAGTGGACTCGACACCCAAGGAGAAAGCATGAAAGAACTCATCGAGTACATCGCCAAATCTATCGTTGATGAACCGGATGAAGTAAAAGTTGATGACGAAACTGACGAAGAAGGCCTGCTGACACTGAAATTGCAGGTCGCCGATGAGGATAAAGGAAGAGTTATTGGCAAACAGGGGCGAATCGCCGAAGCCATGCGCGCCCTGCTCAGGGTAAAAGCCGCCAAGGCTTCCGCCCGGGTTAGATTGGAAATTGTCTGAGCGTACCCCATCTGGAAATTCAGTATCAGAAACAGAATCGCCCAATGGTGACTTCATCACCATTGGGCGAATTGTCGCCCCGTCAGGGGTCAAAGGCAAAGTAAAGGTCCAGATAGAAACCGTATTCCCCCGACGGTTTTCCCCTGGCGAACGGGTATTTGTTAGCGGCAAACCCATGACCATTGCCGATGTATCGTGGCACCGCGACCGGCCGATAATCAAGTTCAGCACCATCGATTGCGCCGAGGATGCCCGTCAGCTACGGGGCAAATCCATAGATATACCGCAAAGCCAGCTCCATCCGTTGCCGAAAGACCATTACTATCATTTTCAGCTTATCGGACTGAGGGTGGTGACTACCGGAGGTGAGCCTCTGGGGGAGATTAAAGAAATCCTGGCTGGTAAGAGCAGCGATACCTACGTAATACAGAGCACAGAAGGCGAAATTCTCATTCCTGCTATTGAAGATGTGGTCCGGTCAGTGGATTTAGAGCGTGGGATTATGGAGATTGAGCCTATGGCGGGGCTTCTGGAATTAAACCGGAAAAAGAACGGCTAATCTCTGGCTAACGTTTTGTTACCCTTCTTCTACGCGCCGTCTCTGCCACTCTCAGGCGTGCCAGCGAACGACGGAGCGATGCTTCTGCCCGCGCACTATCAATGCCAAGTTCGCGCTGCTGGGACAGTCTTTCCTGAGCACGTTTTCTGGCCGCCTTCGCCCTCTCCACGTCGATTTCATCCGCGCGCTCAGCAGTATCGGCCAGAACGACCACTTTATCTGGACGCACTTCAAGGAAGCCGCCTGATATCACCAGTGATACCTCTTCACCACCCTTTTTTATCCGCAACTCGCCGGGCAGTAACGCTGTCATCAATGGGGTGTGGTGAGGCAGTATCCCGAGCTGGCCTTCAAAGCCGGGAGCAACCACCATGTCCACGCTGTCGGAATAGACCATGCGCTCTGCGGTTACGACATCGAGCCTGATATCGGGCATCGCCTATTTCTCCTCGTCTTCCTCTTCCGGTTTTTCCTCCTCCTCGACCTTCCCTTCCGGTTCCTCTTCCTCTTCCTCACCGCTAATCTTTATCGTTTTGGCTTGCTTCACTACTTCATCGATGGTACCCACCATGTAAAACGCCTGCTCCGGCAGGTCGTCATACTTGCCGTCAAGTATCTCACTGAAACCGCGCACTGTCTCCTGTATTGGCACGTACTTGCCCTCCCGCCCGGTGAACACCTCGGTGACAAACATCGGCTGCGACAGAAAGCGCTGGATACGCCGCGCCCGGCCCACAGCGAGCTTATCTTCCTCACTGAGCTCCTCGATACCCAGTATGGCGATGATATCCTGCAGGTCCTTGTAACGCTGCAGCACCCGCTGCACTTCGCGGGCAACCCGATAATGCTCGTCGCCGACAACTGCCGGCGTCAGGATGCGTGATGTCGACACCAGAGGGTCAACCGCGGGATACAGCCCCTGCTCGGCAATCGACCTCTCCAGCGCAATCACGGCATCAAGGTGACCGAATGTAGCCACCACCCCCGGGTCTGTGTAGTCATCCGCCGGAACATAGATAGCCTGGAAAGAGGTAATCGAGCCGTTTCTGGTGGAAGTAATTCTCTCCTCCAGCGCGCCCATTTCCGTGGCCAGAGTTGGCTGGTAGCCCACGGCCGAGGGCATGCGCCCCAGCAGCGCGGAAACTTCCATGCCGGCCAGGGTATAGCGGTAGATATTGTCGATAAAGAGCAGCACGTCCTGATTTTCAACATCGCGAAAGTATTCCGCCATGGTCAGCCCGGTGAGCCCGATACGGAGGCGGACGCCCGGAGGCTCATTCATCTGCCCGAAGACGAGCACGGTTTTGTCAATGACACCTGATTCCCTCATCTCGTGCCACAGGTCGTTGCCCTCTCGCGACCGCTCGCCGATGCCGGTGAAAACGGAGAAACCGCCGTGCACGGTGGCTATGTTGCGTATCAGCTCCATGATAATCACCGTCTTGCCCACCCCGGCGCCTCCATAGGCGCCGATTTTACCTCCCTTGGTAAATGGTGTAATCAGGTCAATTACCTTGAGGCCTGTTTCCAGCATCTCGGTGCTTGTTGCCTGTTCTTCAAGTGACGGTGGCGAGCGGTGTATCGACCAGTGCTCCTTTGCCTTCACAGTACCGAGGTTATCCAGAGGCTCCCCCATGACATCAAACAGGCGCCCGAGTGTGGCTTTACCTACCGGTACCCTGAGCGCTGCGCCGGTATCCACCACTTCGGCACCGCGCCCCAGACCATCGGTGGGTGACAGCGCCAAACACCTGACCCAGTTATTGCCCATATGCTCCTGGACCTCAAGCACCACCTTGCTGCCATCGGTATTAATCTCAACCGCATTATAAAGTGCCGGCAATTTGTCGGGTGGGAATTCAACATCAACCACCGTTCCGATTACCTGAGTCACTTTACCTTTTGCCATTGTAACCTCCTCGGCTAAGTCAAAGCTTCCACGCCGCCCGCGATGTCCAGAAGCTCTCTGGTAATCGCCTCCTGGCGGGCTTTATTGTAAAGCAGGGTCAAATCATCAATAAGCTCACTGGCGTTATCCGTCGCGTTTTTCATGGCCACCATCCGCGCCGACTGCTCGCTGGCGATGGACTCCAGAATAGCATGGTACACCTCCATTTCAACGAAGCGGGTCAGAAGGTTGTCCAGCACAGCAGCAGGTCCCGGCTCATAGATATACTCCACGTTTTGCGCTGCCGGGATACTGGCCGGTTCCACCGGGAGCAACTGCTGCACGCAGGGATTCTGTACCATCGTGGAGACAAATCGTGCGTAGACCAGACAGACCAAGTCAAAGACGCCCCGGCTGTAATCTTCAATCACAATGCGTGAAATGGGCAGCGTATCCACCAGGCTGGGCCTGTCACCAAGATGAGTAAATTCAGCCTGTACCTCTGTGTCACAGCGGCGTATAAATTCAAGTCCCTTACGGCCAACAGCGATAACGCTAACCGGCACCTTCTGCTTCAGAATATAGCTGGCAATGGTGCGATTGAGGTTGCCGACGAGCCCCCCGCACAGACCACGATCAGGCGTAATATGAACCAGGGCAATTTTATTTATCGGACGCCGCTGCAGCAGCGGATGCGGCTCCCGGCCAGCTTCGGTTAAAGCGGCCAAGTCAGCAATGACCTGCTGTATTTTATCCGCATAAGGTCTGCCGGCCAGGCCACGCTCCTGCGCCCGCCTCATCCTAGAAGCAGCGATCATCTCCATCGCTCTGGTTATCTTGGACGTGCTCCTTACACCCCGCATTCGTCGCTTTATTACCCGGATATCAGCCAACCCCAGCCTCCAATTACCTGATGGTCCATCGCTTTATAAACGTCATTACACCCTAACCCCGGATATGCTGGAATATTTCAGGATAATTCTGCTCCTTAAACTCTTTAATTGCCTTGATTAAGAGCTTCTCCGTCTTCGAATCAATCTCTTTATCTTTGGCAATAGATTTAACCATCTCAGAATTATTTTCATCCATAAACTGATAGAACCTGGATTCGAAAAGGGCCACTTTGTCTACAGCAATATCATCAAGATAGCCATTGACGGCAGTATAGAGAATCATGACCTGCCGCTCCAGTGACACAGGCACGAACTCAGTCTGTTTCAGAACCTCAGTGAGCCGCTGCCCCCGTTCCAGTTGGGACTTTGTCGCCTTATCCAACTCTCCGGTGCCGAACTGCGCGAAAGCAGCCAGCTCACGGTACTGGGCCAGCTCCAGACGCAGCTTACCGGCCACCTGTCTCATCGCCTGGGTCTGGGCTTTACCGCCGACGCGAGATACCGATAAGCCCACATTCAACGCCGGCCTGGTACCGGCATTGAAGAGGTCACTCTCCAGATACATCTGACCGTCGGTAATCGATATCACGTTGGTCGGAACATATGCTGAAAGGTCGCCGGCCTGCGTTTCTATGATAGGCAGCGCGGTCAACGAACCGCCGCCGTATTCCGCAGCATATTTCGCCGCCCTCTCCAGCAACCGGCTGTGCAGGTAGAAGACATCACCCGGATAGGCCTCCCTGCCCGGCGGTCGGCGCAGCAGCAATGAGAGCTGCCGGTATGCCCAGCTGTGTTTGGTAAGGTCATCGTAAATGACCAGCGCATCCTTGCCGTGTTCCATGAATTCCTCACCGATGGCACAGCCGGCATAAGGTGCCAGGTACTGAAGGGCAACGGAATCCGAAGCGCTAGCCACCACCACTATGGTATGTTCCATGGCGCCGTGGCTCTCCAGCGTGGCCACCAGCTGCGCCACCTTGGATACCTTCTGACCAATGGCAACGTAAATACAGGTAAGGTCCCCACCTCGCTGGTTGATGATGGTGTCGATGGCGATAGCCGTTTTACCGGTGGAGCGGTCACCGATTATCAGCTCTCTCTGCCCCCGGCCGATTGGTATCAAGCTGTCGACTGCCTTAATGCCGGTCTGTACCGGAGTATCCACGGACTGGCGCAGCACCACATTTGGTGCCACACGCTCCACCGGCCGGGTCTTCTTGGTCTTAATAGCGCCCTTGCCGTCCAGAGGGAGGCCTAGCGGGTCAATGACCCGCCCGATAAGCGCCTCGCCCACGGACACCTCAGCGATACGCCCGGTACACCTCACCTCATCGCCTTCCCTGACCTTGAGGTAGTCTCCAAGAACTATCGCCGCCACGCTGTCTTCTTCCAGGTTTAAAGCTATCCCCATAATATCGTTGGGGAACTCAAGCAGCTCATTATACTTTGCCGAGGCCAGTCCATGAATGCGGGCAATGCCGTCACCGACCTCAATTACCGTGCCCACGTCCACCATGGTAACGGTACTGCCAAATTGTTTTATCTGCTCCTTCAGTACCGATGCGATTTCCTGCCCTCTGGTCGACACTGAGGCTACCTCCTTTCCGCTCGGCAATTCCACCGCATTTTAAGCGGTTAATGGATTTTATGCTATTTTGTTACCTGCAAGCTGCCCTCGACGAGACTTTCCACAACGGACGGGTCGGCGAGGGTGCTGGTATCACCTAAGTTATCAACGTCTCCAGACGCAATTTTGACCAGGATACGCCGCATGATTTTGCCGCTCCTGGTCTTGGGCAGACCTTCCGAAAACTGGATTCTATCCGGCGTGGCGATAGGCCCGATTTCCTTGCGGACGTGGGTCACGAGCTCTTTCTTGAGGTCATCAGTGCCTTCCAGGCCAGCTATAAGGGTTACATAGGCGTAAATACCCTGCCCCTTCACTTCATGAGGCATGCCGACCACAGCCGCCTCGGCCACTTTACTATGGGAAACCAGCGCGCTTTCGACCTCGGCGGTACCGATGCGGTGACCGGCAACGTTTATCACATCGTCGATACGGCCCATCAGCCAGTAATAGCCGTCCTCGTCAATTCTAGCCCCATCACCGGTGGTGTAAACGCCCGGGAAGCGGACGAAGTATGTCTCTTTAAACCGCTTCGGGTCACCGTAGACACCGCGCATCAGACCGGGCCAGGGTCGTTTCATCACCAGGTATCCGCCTTCGTTTACCTCTGCGATCGAGCTGTCCTCCCGCAGTATGGCCGGCTCAACGCCGAAGAAAGGTATACCTGCGGAACCGGGCTTGGCCGCCATGGCGCCGGGCAGCGTCGTTATCAGGATACCACCGGTCTCGGTCTGCCACCAGGTATCCACAACGGGACACCTGCCCTGGCCGATGACATTGTAGTACCAGATCCATGCCTCAGGATTAATCGGCTCACCAACGGTGCCCAGAAGTTTTATGGAGCTCAAATCATGCTTGTTGGGCCACTCTTCACCCTCTCGCATAAGGGCACGGATGGCCGTGGGCGCGGTGTAGAAAGTGCTAACCTGATATTTCTCCACGATATCCCAGAACCGGTCCGGGTGCGGATAGGTGGGAATACCCTCGAACATAACACACGTGGCGCCAAGCGCCAGGGGCCCGTAGACAATATAAGAATGACCGGTCACCCAGCCAATGTCCGCCGTGCACCAGTACACATCCTCTTCCTTGACGTCAAAAACCCATTTGAACGTCAGATAAGTCTGCAGCAGATAGCCTGCCTGAGTGTGCAGCACGCCCTTGGGCTTGCCAGTACTGCCGCTCGTGTAGAGAATGAAGAGGGGGTCTTCCGAATCCAGTACCTCAATATCGCAGACGGGCTTTATCTCAACGCTGGCCATAAGGTCATGCCACCAATGGTCGCGGCCCTCTTTCATGGGCACGCCGATATCGGCCCGCTTCACCACGACGACGTTCTTCACATCGGGACATGACTCAAGCGCCTGGTCGGCGTTATCCTTACTGCGAATAACGCGACCCCCGCGATAGTAGCCATCACCACATATCAGCGTTGTGGAGCCGCAGTCTAATATCCGGTCGCGCAAGGCCTCCGCACTGAAGCCACCAAAGATGACGCTGTGAATGGCACCGATGCGGGCGCAGGCCAGCATGGCAACGGGCAACTCCAGTATCATAGGCAGATAAATTGAAACTCGGTCGCCCTTCTTCACACCCAGCCTCCGCAGCACATTGGCGAATTTGCATACATCACGGTAGAGCTGCTGGTAGGTCATTACCTTGGTATCGCCGATGTCACCTTCCCAGATAAGAGCCGCTTTATTCCGACGCCAGGTCCTTACGTGGCGGTCCAGGCAGTTATAGCTCACATTCAATTTGCCGCCGACAAACCACTGATGTTTTCCTTCGGCAAAATCGGTTTCCACAACCTTGTCCCACTTCTTAAACCAGTCGAGTTGCTCCGCCATTTCCCCCCAGAACCCCTCCGGGTCCTCAATGGAACGCTGGTAGAGCTTCTTATATTCGTCCATACTTTTGAAGTATGACGACTCGGTATATCCCTCAGGGGGTTTAAAGCTTCTTTTCTCCCCCATCATTGATGTAATCCCTTTGACTTCGCTCATTAACTCCTCAACTCCTCCATCTAGTTCCTAACAGCTACAATACATTGTGTCCTGATTGTTCTTCTTCGTTAGTTTGCTGTTTTTACCAGCCATAAAATATCCGGTATTCGCTACTCCTGTGCCGTTACACCCATCAATTGAGTATAGGCACTATGGAGCCTGTTGGCTACCGTCTGCGCAATGCCCCGGTGCATCTTGCACCCGATAAGCGGCTGAGTCTGGCACAACTGGGCGAGTTCCCGACCATTGAATGCCAGCACCTTCGTGGTCTCGATTGCTTTTACCGTGCTGTACATGCGATGGGGTGATAGCATTGCCGACCAGCACACCAGTTCAAAGTTCGATGCCGCCTGAATCTGGCGATGCATCATCGGGCCCAGTTCCAGGTATATGCCAACGAGGCCGTCTTCAACAATGAAAGCCTTTTCCTGAGTCCTGCCCTGTCTGCCCAGGCTCTCGCCGACTTCATAGACCTCGGTGGTTGTCATCTCCGAGACGATTTTCAACTGCTCTTCATCCAGCTCACGAAAAATGGGACATCGTTTCAAGACTTCTATCTTATCCATTCTCAAACCTCCTCAGTATTTTCAAATCAGCCTTAAAAGGTTACCTTCCGGCACCGGCCAGTTCTTTTTTTAACGCCGCCAGTTTGCCGCGGGTGCTGCCGTCCAGCAACCTATCTCCAATCCGGGCAATGAATCCGCCGATTATGCCGGGATTTATATCCAATTTTATCTCAACTTTTTTTCCCACAATGCGACCGAGCTGCCTGGCCAGCTTTTGTTCATCCTCTTTAGACAGCGAAACCGCCGTGGTCACCTCGGCCAGTTCTATGCCGCGGGAGCTTTTCCACAACCGCTGATATTCATCCGAAATTTCGCCAACAATATTAAGCCTGCCCCGGCTGATAAGCATAAGGACCAGGTTCAAAACCAGCGGATTTACCCCTTTCATATACCCGGACAGCAGTTTCGATTTTGCCTCAAAATGAATCTTGGGGCTTTCCAGAAACCTTCTTATATCCTCATCTTTTACGATTTGAACCATCTTTTCCAGGTCAGATTGCCAGCGTTCCAGCTCGCCGGCCTCCGATGCGATTTCAAAGACCGCCTGCGCATATCGCTTCGAGGATGCTTTACTCGCCACGTCCGCTCCTTAAAATTGATTACTTCTCTTTCAGGGCATCGCTCTCTTCCAGAACCTTGTCAATGAGGTCACGATGCGCCTTCTTATCCAGAGAACGGTCAATGACCTTCTCCGCCGCCGCGATGGTGATGTCGGCCACTTCCTTTCGCAGCTCGCTGATGGCCTCGTCCCGCTCCTGTTTAATCTCGTTGCGCGCCCGGGTAATGAGTGCTTCGGCTTCCTGCCTGGCACCTTGTCTTGCCTTCTCCTTGATTTGCTCGCCGGCTTTCACTGACTGGTCAATGCGTTCCCGCCCTTCCTTGCTGGCCGCCGCCAGTTGCTTTTTCACCTCTTTTTCAGTGAGAGCAACTTGCTCTTTAATAGCATCCGCCTCTTCCATGCTGTCCTTGATTCTTTTAGAACGCTCGTCAAGCATCCTCATCACCGGCTTGTAGGCAACAAAGTAGAGGACCACGAGCAAAATCACCACGTTTACCACCTGTGCCAGCAACGTGGGCACATTTATGCCAAGTCCGGCCAGTCCCTCCATAGCTAACTCCTCATTACCTTCCCGTTCTATGCAGTATACTGGGCATAGCTCACGCGGAAAGAACCGCCATCAGTACCATACCCAAGACAAAGCATGCGCCCAGTATGGCAGCAGCGATAATGATACCTATTGAAATTGGTATGCCATCCTGTCCCATATCGTCCTCCTACACAATCAATGCCAGGATAATGGCGACAATCAACGCGTAAATACCGATAGCCTCGCAGAAAGCAGTCACCAGAATCATATTGGTCATTATCGGACCGCTTGCCTCCGGATTGCGGGCTATTCCCTGGAGTGCCGAGTAGCCGATAAGCCCGATTCCCAGCGCCGGCCCCAGCAATCCCAGCCCGGCCGTCAGACCCACGGCCAACATTTTCATTGTCACTGGATCCATATTCAACCTCCTTCAGCGATTTACCCAAGGTATAATATATTTATGTCAAGTCGACTCTTCTCCATGGTGGGCCACCGCCAGGGTCAGAAAGACCAGGGTCAGCCCGCCAAAGATAAGCGCCTGAACAAAACCAACGAGCAGTTCGAGGCCATAAAACGGTAAGGCAAACACCCACGGTATCAGAAATGCCGCGATGAGCAGCAGTATTTCACCGGCGGTCATATTGCCGAAAAGACGGAAGGTGAAGCTGACAACACGCACCAGTTCGCTCAATGCTTCCAGAAGCCCCACGAAGATATGAATGAACCCGGTGAACAGCCCGCCAAGCCCGGCCTTCAACCGGCCCTTTACCATATGCCTTATGCTCTCGAAAAATTGCCCTACATTGAGAAATTTGCCCAGATAGCGCAGTCCCAGCGATCTCAAGCCGAAATACTCAACAAAGACAAACGAGATAAGCGCCAGCGCCAGAGGCATATTGATATCGGTATTGGCGCCGCGGAGCAGGTGCACATGTTCACCCTCGGCATTGGTAACGAATATCGAGCCAAAGCCCGGTATCAGGCTCAGCCAGGCATTGAAGGCAACGAAAAGGAAGATGGTGGTGACCACCGGGAAGAACCGCCGCCCGTTTTCCTCCCCGGCAACTCTCCGGCAAAGGTCATAGAGCCAGCCCAGCAATGCTTCGAATGCGCTCTGCAACCTTCCGGGAACAATCTTCATGCGACGCGTGATTACATATGACAGGCATATCAGAACGACCATCGTAATCCAGGCACCAACGATGCTGTTGGCAATGGGAAAGCCAAAGAGGTGAAACGCCGTTGCCGCAGGAAGGTGAAATTCCGGGTCAGGCAGGCTGAGCCATGCCGGCAGTCCCAGCTCGCCAAACATACTTCTTCCCAGCGGCCCGACCAGGAAGCCAACAACGAACAGCAGGACGAAGAGGCACAGCAACCCTACGAGAAGAAACCGCGGCATCCCCAGAATACGGCGCTTGGCCATCAATCATTCTCTCCGCTTTTCTTATTTTTCATCAGGGGTATGAGCATCCGGTACACTCCGTAGAAGGCAACTAAAATGCCGAGGAACAGTCCCACTATCCCCAGGGCAGGGCTGGTATTCAGCCGGCTATCCAGCCAGAGGCCTGCCACCACACCCAGCACGATTGAGCTCCCGATGAAAAATCCCACCCCTACCAGCCGCAGGGCCGCCGTCCATCTGCTCATATTCGCCTCAATTAACGCGCCAGAGCGCAACCCAGTATATTGTATCATCTCAAGCGGCAATAAACTACCAGAGGCTATAGCAAATAAAAGAGCCCCAACATTCAAGCGTCAGGGCTACCCGTATCGCATACGACTACCATAACCATCAGACTAATCTAGCGAAGCTTCTCCCGGTCAAAAAAACTAGAGAAATCACCATCGAAATCTATCAGAAAATTATGCATATCGAGCACGTCATCAACTTCAATCGCTCCGCCCTGGTTTTTTCCCATCTCGTCCATGGTGAGGTCTTCCACCTCTTCCACCACTTTGTCTTCCCTGACAACCGCTGCCACCATACACTGAGTATGACACGATGAACAGAGCGCTCTCAAAAACCACATATCTTTGCGGTGGCCAAGGATATCAATGTTGAAAGACTCATAGTTCTGACCGCACTCTTCGCATTTCATCGAGGTCATCAGTTTTTTAATCAGTCTCTCTTCCACCACTCAGGCTCCTATCGCCTTATCCCGGTTACTTTCAGGACTTGCGCTTGTCAAAGTCATCAAGGTCAAGCGTATTGATGAAGTCATAGAAAGCGGACATCTTCTTCATTTCCTCTTCGCTTACTTTCCTATCCTTCTTATCAACCTCGTCCGATTCCTCTATAATCGGCTTTCCGGTTTCTTCGTCAAGCAGGATACCAGCTTTATCCAAGACAGCTTCCTCGGTAAATATTGGCGCATCGGTTCGCACTGCCAGGGCAAGAGCATCACTGGGACGCGAGTCAACCTCCATCTGTTCGCCATTAACATTAAGTATAATCTTGGCATAGAAGGTGTCACTCTTCAGGTCGCTGACAATGATGGAGTCTATCGCCGCTCCCAGTGAGTCAATCACCGAATTGAGCAGGTCGTGGGTAAGGGGTCTCGGTACCGTCACACCCTGAAGTTTAACGGCAATGGCATCGGCTTCCGCCGGGCCGATCCAGATAGGAAGATACCGCTTGGCCATTTTTTCCTTCAGGATTACCACCCGCTGGTAGTTCATCAGGCTCACGCGGATACTGTCGATGGTCATTTCAATCATAACCGTACCTCCCCAATATGTCAGCCAGCAGTTTAATTCTACGTCAGGCAGTTACGCTTGTCAACCAGATTTGATACGGATTGCCTCGCACCGCTATCCCATATATAATCTTGCACGCGGTTGTTATGTTAAGCGCTAAAAGGATTTCCACTACCCGATGTGGTATAATATATTTGTTGGCGGTTCGGCATTTTGGCAGAGAGATAGAAGCCTTCGTGATCAGGCGCTTTGTAATTCGTCAGTTCAGTGAGGAAAGGGAGGAAAGCCTCTCACCGTACGCGGTGAAAAGCCGATTCTCAAGAGGCAGGCGGAGAGACGAAGAACCCTGCCCGCTGAGGACGGCTTTCCAGCGTGACCGCGACCGCATAATCCATAGCAAGTCATTCCGTCGCCTGAAGCACAAGACGCAGGTCTTTATCGCGCCGCTGGGCGACCACTATGTGACCAGGCTGACTCACACCCTGGAAGTCTCACAGATAGGTCGTACCATGGCCCGGGCCCTTAACCTGAATGAGGACCTGACTGAGGCAATCGCGCTCGGCCATGACCTTGGGCATACCCCCTTTGGCCACGTAGGAGAAGACGTGCTCAATGAACTCTTTGCTCCGGGCTTCCGGCACAATGAACAGAGCCTGCGAGTGGTTGACCTCCTGGAAAATGACGGCCACGGACTCAACCTTACCCTTGAGGTCCGGGAAGGCATCCTGAACCACTCAAAATCGAGAGGCGATGTTCTTGGTGATGAATGGACAAAAGCAAATACCCTTGAAGGTGAGATAGTCAGAATGGCCGATATTTTCGCGTATATCAACCATGATATTGGCGATGCTGTCAGGGCTGGTATTATTACGAAACGAGACCTGCCCATCGGGGCTGTGAAAACGCTGGGTCTCTCGCATTCACAGCGCATCAATACCATGGTCGGCAACGTCATTGATAGCTCGTGGGCAGCCAGCGGTCATGATAAAATAGAAACGGAGAACCCGATGATATCCATGAGCCCCGGGATACTGGCGGCCACCAATGAGCTCAGGGAATTCCTTTTTGAACGGGTGTACCATGTCAAATCCGCTGAAGAGGAAAGCGAGAGGGCAAGAGATGTGGTCTCCCATCTGTACGAGTATTTTACCAGACATGATGAAGAACTACCTCCGGAATACCTTAACTACAGTGATGATACCGAACGGAGGGTTGTCGACTATATCGCCGGTATGACTGACCAGTATGCCCTGAGGATAGCTGACGGGATCAAATAGTAATCGATAAAGGAAACCCGCTAGCCATATGAGCGCTATAGACGAGGTCAAACAGAAGACAGACATTGCGAGCGTTATCAGCCAGTATATCGCGCTGAAAAAGGCGGGGCGTAATCTGGTGGGGCTGTGCCCGTTTCACGGCGAGAGAAACCCCTCTTTCTTCGTCTACCCGGAACAGCAGAGCTGGCACTGCTTCGGCTGCAACACCGGCGGCGATGTTTTCTCGTTCCTTATGAAGCAGGAAAACCTGGACTTCGGCGAAACGCTGCGTCTTCTTGCCCAGAGAGCCGGTGTCACCTTACCATCCCGACCCGGAAGGGACGAAGAAAAAGAGGAGAAAGAGAGGCTCTTTAAAATCAATGAAGCGGCTGCCCAGTATTTCCAGAACCTGCTGCTCAACTCCCCGGGAGGCGCAAAAGCCAGAAACTATGTCCAGAGCCGTGGTTTCACCGAAAAAACGGCGTCTGAATTTCAAATGGGCTACAGCTTAAATGAGTGGGATGACCTTAAAAAACACCTCCAGGAGCGGGGCTACACAGAGGATGAGCTGGTGCAGGTGGGCCTGATAGTTAAATCAGAGAACGGCCGAACCTATGACCGCTTCCGCGACAAGCTGATGTTCCCCATCCTGGATATTAAAGGGCACGTAATCGGCTTTGGCGCCCGGGTGCTTGACGACTCGCTGCCCAAGTACGTGAACTCACCGCAGACGCTCGCCTTTGACAAGAGCCATAATCTGTACGGCATCAACTTGGCTGCCGCTGCCATCAGGCAGCAGGACATGGCAGTCATCGTTGAGGGCTACGTCGATGTTATCACCGCACATCAGAACGAATTCAATAACGTGGTCGCCTCCATGGGCACCGCGGTTACCGAAGCGCAGGTAAGCTCCCTGAAAAGGCTGAGTCGGAATCTGGTCCTGGCCCTTGATGCCGATGCTGCCGGCGAGGAAGCCATGCTGCGTGTCGTAAGCTATGAAAACATCATTGAGTCCGAGATAAGGGTTGCCATTTTGCCTCAAGGCAAAGACCCTGATGATGTCATCAAAGAGGATGCCGATAACTGGAAAAAGCTGCTGTCCGAGGCAACACCGATTGTGGATTACACCATTAACATGCTTACCAGCAAGCTTAACCTGGACACGGCCAGGGATAAGTCACTGGCTGTAAAGGAGCTGCTACCAGTAATTGCTGAAATGAAAGATAAGGTCCGTCAGGCACATTATATACAGAAGCTGGCAAGGCTGGTCAACGTCGGGGAACGCACCATTGAAGCCGAACTGAGTCGATTAAAACCATCTATTGACAGAAAAAGAAAGCCGATAGCACTCTCAAAGCAGGAAACATATGATACTAAATCACCTTTAATTCGCTCAAGCCGTATTGAGGAATATTGCATAGCACTTTTATTACAGCATCCTGAGTTAAAGGAAGTTAATAAATATCCCACACCCGAATATTTTACAAACAGCGAGAACCGAGAAATACTACTTGCATTACAGCGCTTCAATGACTTATCAACGCTTAAAGAAAATATAGATACCGCCATTCACGAACATCTTGATTCTTTGGTAAAATGGGAATTGCCACCAAACAATATCGAACAGAAATATGATGATTGTATCCTTCGCTTAGAACGAGAATTTTGGAAAAATACGGAAAAAGGGAAAGAAGAAATGCTCGCGTCAGAACGCGAAGAAAAAGGTCCCGGTGCTGACCTTATTAAATTGGAAGAGGAAGGCATAGAGTCATCTCTACGTATGAAAGAGACTTATATTAAAAAACCCAGAGGCGGTTAGAGAGCAGGAGGTAAGGCATGAGTACTGAAGAAATGGAAAACAAGTTAGTTCCTGAAGACGAGCATGATGAAGAGAAAACAGGGGATAAAATGCTGAGCAACCACTCCGGCGACTATGCACCTCCCCATGACCAGGGCGAAAACGTTGAGCCAGAGATACCTCATGAGCAGGACGAATTATGGCACGAAGAGCCTTTCCGTGTTACTAAGCCAGAGCCAGCCCTCACGATTGAACCACCTTCATCAATTGAAGCTCTGGACCAACAGGAAATAGCTGATGACCCCGTCCGTATCTACCTCCATGAGATCGGCCGGGTGCATCTCCTCACCGCTAACGATGAAAAGACACTGGCCAAAAAGATGGAGGAGGGCAAGCGTGTCAACGAGATAAAATACCGGCACCTGCAAGAGCACGGCAGAGCGCCCTCGGTAGTAGACATAGTACTGGCCGCTATCAGAGAACTCGGAGAGGCGTCTGAATTAATACAGCTTATTCGGGAGCAGCTTGGTATACCCAAGCCGCCCGGCCTTCTTGAAGCCATCAACGATGTCCGGTTGCAGGAGAGCATTGACAATTCCATTGACCCGCAATTGATTAACGATATTTCTCTACGGACCGGGCTATCCATGCCGGAAACCGAGCAAAAGTTTATTGACCTGTCGCTCAATTGCAAACTGCTGACCGAGGATGTCCGCGCGGCTATTAGTCCGAATATCTCGTTTTCTGACATTGATAAACTGGTCAAAGATGAACCCTTCATCATCTCAATCCAGGCCCATGGACACCAGCTTGAATCCCATTTCCGAAGCATTGATTTTGAAGCCAGAAAGTCAGAAAGACACCTCATCGAAGCCAACCTGCGTCTGGTGGTGAGCGTGGCCAAAAAGCACATCGGGCGCGGCATGTCTCTCCTCGACCTGATTCAGGAAGGTAACATCGGCCTGATGCGTGCCGTGGAGAAATTTGACTATCGCAAGGGCTATAAATTCAGCACCTATGCCACTTGGTGGATACGTCAGGCGCTCACCAGGGCTATCGCCGACCAGGCGCGCACCATCCGCATTCCGGTGCACATGGTAGAGACGATAAACCGCCTGCTCAAAACGAGTCGCCGCCTGGCCCAGGAATACGGTCGTGAACCCACCTCCACCGAAATCGCCAAGGAGATGGAGATATCCTCGGAAAAGGTCAGGGAGATAGTAAAAGTATCGCAACTGCCCATATCACTGGAGTCACCCATTGGCGAGGAGGAAGACAGCCCGCTGGGGAATTCAATTGAGGACCGGAATGCCCTGCCGCCGGTGGATGCCGCTTCAAAACAGCTCCTTAAAGAGCAGATTGAAGACGTACTTGACACGCTGACGCCACGTGAACAGCGCGTCCTGCAGCTCAGGTTCGGCCTTGAGGACGGACGCAGCCGGACGCTGGAAGAGGTGGGCAAAGAGTTCAACGTTACCCGGGAGAGAATCCGCCAGATTGAGGCAAAAGCGCTGAGAAAACTGCGCCACCCCAGCCGGAGCCGCAAGCTAAAAGACTACCTGGAATAGGGACTAGCTGAACATACCCATCAGGTTCTTGGGCAGCTTCCCCTTGACTCCCATCTTCATCAGCTTCTGCATCTGCTGGAACTGGTTTAGCAGCTGGTTCACGTCGTGGGGTTGCACACCGCTGCCGCGAGCGATGCGACGCCGCCGGCTTCCACCAATGATTGCCGGGCTTTTCCGTTCCTGTGGCGTCATGGAAAGTATCATCGCTTCCACTTTCTTCAGCTGCTTTTCCTCGGCACCTTCGGGAAGCCTGGCGGCAAGTTTGGACACGCCGGGCAGCATGTCCAGCAGCTGGCCCACCGGCCCCATATTCTTCACGGTCTGGAGCTGGGTCAGGAAATCATTCAGGTCAAACCCGGCCTTCTCCACCTTCTTCTTCAATTCCTCGGCCTGACGCTGGTCAAATGCCGTCTCCGCTTTTTCAATGAAGGTAAGTACGTCACCCATTCCCAGGATGCGCGACGCCAGGCGGTCGGGATAGAAGGGCTCCAGAGCGTCCGCCTTCTCGCCGATGCCGATGAACTTGATGGGCACACCGCTCACCCAGCGGATGGAAAGGGCAGCCCCACCCCGGGCATCGCCATCCATCTTGGTCAGGATGAGCCCGGTGAGACTCACCCGGGAGTTAAAATCCTCGGCGCTGCGCACCGCGTCCTGGCCGGTCATAGCGTCGACCACCAGCAGCACTTCCGCCGGATGCAACGCCTTTTTCACCTCGGCCAACTCCTTCATCATTTCCTCATCGATGTGAAGTCGGCCCGCCGTGTCCACCACCACCCAGGTAGCCGCCAGTGATTTCGCCTTGGCCAGGGCATGAGCACAGATATTCTTGCTGGACACATCGGTGCCTTCACTGTATACCGGAATATCCAGCTGGTTTCCCAGCGTGGTTAGTTGTTCGATTGCCGCCGGACGCCGGTTGTCCGCCGCCACCAGCAAAGGTTTCTGTCCGGAATGTTTCAGGTGCAGCGCCAGCTTGGCGGCGGTGGTGGTCTTGCCGCTGCCCTGCAGCCCGACCAGCATCGCCACGTAAGGCGGCTGGCCGGA
>CBFDCY010000004.1:0-20736 GCA_965603425.1 uncultured Dehalococcoidia bacterium
ATGCCGTCATCAGCGGCAAGGTGAACAGCGCTTTTGCCCTGGTCAGACCCCCCGGCCACCACGCCACCGCAAC
The DNA here is from genome assembly GCA_965603425.1 of uncultured Dehalococcoidia bacterium. Classification (GTDB taxonomy): domain Bacteria; phylum Chloroflexota; class Dehalococcoidia; order Dehalococcoidales; family RBG-16-60-22; genus E44-bin89. The sequence goes on from CBFDCY010000004.1 coordinate 74, forward strand.
GGCGGCCATGGGCTTCTGCCTCTTCAACAACATCGCCATCGCCACCCGGCATGCCATCAAGAAGCATAAAATCGAAAAGGTCGCCATCATCGATTTTGACGTGCATCACGGCAATGGCACCCAGGAAGCCTTCGACAGCGACCCCCAGGTCCTGTATATATCCACCCACCAGTACCCCCACTATCCGGGCAGCGGGACCATTTACGAGACCGGGAGCGGCGCCGCCCAGGGCAGCAAGGTCAACATCCCCCTGCCCGCTGGTTCCGGCGATGATGAATACCGGCAGGTTTTTGAGCAAATCATCATGCCGGCGACCAAGCGTTTCCGCCCTGAGCTCATAATGGTGTCCGCCGGCTATGACGCACACTGGGCAGACCCCCTGGCCATGATGGAGGTTAGCGTCACCGGCTTTGCCCAGATAGCAAGGTTTATTAAAAGCCTGGCCGATGAGTTATGCCAGAGTAGAATAGTCCTTACTCTTGAGGGTGGCTACAACCTGAAAGCGCAGGCGGCATCGGTAAAGGCCACTTTCGATGTCCTGCTCGGCAAACCGGATATCGAAGACCCGCTGGGGCCGCCGGAGCACCGCCGGGCATCACCGGATATCAGTGAACTGGTCACGCAGATAAAGGAAGTACATAAAATCGCCTGAGGTATTCTAAAGAGTAATAAGATGCTAAAGGATTTGATATTTTATACGATTGCCGCTAATGTGATTGCCCTGATTGCAGTACTTGTCGGGGCAAGCTTTGCTGTAATCCTGTTTTCGTCCTTGCTGATTCCGCCAGTTATTCTTATTGTCTGGAGAATTATCCGCTGAACAGACTACCCTAAGTGTCCACCGCATTCCTGCGCAGCATAAAAAGCCTGCCTCAGGACTTATTGTGCCGCAAATCCGGCGGTATCGGGCACCGCTCACACTTCTCATTGCAGGGCTCAACATGAATCATAACACTGGCGTGCTGTAACTTGCTCTTGATATCCCGCTCCAGGTGGTCACACATCCGGTGCGCCTTTTCGATGCTGATATTTTTCGGCATTACCAGGTGCAAATCAATGTAACGCTGCCTGCCCGCTTTCCGGGTACGCAGGGCATGAAAATTAACCAGCTCCCCGATATGCTCCATTATGGCTGCTTTGATGATATTTTCTTCGTCTTCCGGCAATTTGACATCAATCAGCCCGCCGAATGACTTTTTCATTACGTCATAACCTGACTTAAAAATGACCAGAGAAACCAGCAGCGCAATTATCGGGTCAATGATGGTAAGGCCGGTGAAACGGATGATAATCAGCCCCACCAGTACGCCCGCTGCCGAGTAGACATCCGCGGCAATATTACGGGCGTTGGCCTCAAATGCCACCGAATCGGTGGTCTTTGCTACCCTGAGCAGGTACTTTGACAGGAAAACGCTGACAATGATGGAAACCAGCATCATGCCTATACCGGCTTCCGTCAATTCAAGGGTTGCCCCGGTGATAATGCGGCGTATCGCTGAATATATAATCAGGCCGCCGGCGGCAAAAATCAGTGCCGCCTGTACCACCGCCGCTATATTTTCCACTTTGCCATGGCCGAAAGGGTGCTCTTCATCAGCGGGCCTGGCAGCGACCACGACGGCAAAAAAGGTAATTGTGATGGCGAACAAATCCAGAAAACTGTCTGCCGCCTGGGCAAGAACGCTGATACTCCCGGTGATAACCCCCACCGCCACCTTGAACACAATCAGCCCAATGACTACACCTAGAGAAAGCTTGGCAGCGCCTCTTCTGGTGGCAAGCATCATTCCCTACCTATTTCACGGCTTTTGTCCGCGCGAAGGGCAGCCAGTTGATGAACCGTCCCCACTCCCTCTTATCCCAGATCACCAGCATCGTTGGGGCTATGCAGATGGAGCTGAATGTCCCGGCGATAATGCCGATGATGAGAACGGCGACCAGGTTCTGGATGGTGGCGCCGACGAAGAACAGCAGCGCCAGGACGGCAATCAGGGTGGTGAGGCTGGTATTGATGGAGCGGCCCAGCGTCTCCACCATGCTATTGTTGACCACCGTCTCAAAGTTAACGCTGATGTCCAGTCGCAGGTTTTCCCTTATCCGGTCAAAGACGACCACGGTGTTGTTCACGCTGTAGCCAATCACCGCCAGAATACCGGTGATGAACATCATGTTCACCTGCCAGTTCAGTATGCCGCCGAGAATGGAGAAAACTCCCAGCGCCACCAGCGCGTCGTGAACGAGGGCGACAATGGCACAGGTGCCGTAGTGGAAGGGCTTGGGCATGCGGCGGAACGCCCAGGTTACGTAGAGCAGTATGCCCAACGCCGCCACCGCCACTGCGATAACCGCCGTCCGCACCGTCTCGGTGGCTATCAGCGGTGATACCGATGAGAACTCGGGCTCGGTGAGCTGGCCAAACCTGGCCTCAAGCCCGGCTTCCAGCGCTGCCTTGTCCTCTGTGTTCAGCTCTATGGTACGTATCAGGTAATCGCCGGCACCGGTGCGCTGTATAATCACGTTATCGTGACCGAGGTCAGCCAGCGCCACTTCCAGCTCGCCCTGCTCGACTTCCTGCTCAAAGTCGACGGTGAGCATCGAGCCGCTGCTGAACTCAATTCCCGTTTTCAGGCCAAAGGTCAGCAGGGAGAGAACTCCGAGAAGGATAACCACTCCCGATATCAGAAAGAACCTGAATCTTTTACCGACAATATCAAACATCTTTCTTACCCACCGATACGCTGAAAAGACGCGTCTTTTTCGACAGCGGACCACCGACGAACATTCGCAGCAAAGTTCGGGTTACCACGATGGCGGAGAACATGCTCACCAGCACGCCGATGAGCAGGGTCACGGCGAAACCGGCCACCGGCGCACCGCCCACGATGCTGTTGCCCACCCAGATTAGAATCAGACAGACAATAATGGTGGTGATATTGCTGTCACGTATGGCATTCCATGCCCGGTTAAAACCGGCTTCAATGGCCGCCCCCAGGGTACGGCCGGTCCTGACTTCCTCTTTCATCCGCTCAAAAATGAGCACGTTGGCGTCCACCGCCATACCAATGGAAAGAATGAAACCGCCCAGACCGGCCAGGGTCAATGTTACCGGCCAGAGCTTGAACACAGCCAGAACTATGACCCCGTAGAAAACAAGCGAGAGACAGGCCAGAATGCCGGATACGCGGTAGTACGCCATCATGAAGAGCATCACCAGAAGTATGCCAATGATGCCCGCCTTTATGCTCATATCGATGAAATCAGCACCCAGTATGGGTGAGACGGTCTGGTCGTAAATCGGGGTCAATGGCAGCGGTATTCGCCCTGCATTGAGCAACTGGGACAGCTCCTGCGCTTCATTCAGGCTCAAGCCTTCAATCTGCCCGCTATCGGTAATCTTGGCACGGACGATAGGGGCAATCGGCACGTCGTCATCCCCAAGGAGCGGTTCCCCGCTTATGAAAATGCCCAGCGGCTCCCCGATAAGCCGACCGGTAACTTCCCCGGAGATTTTCCTCCCCTCGCTGTTCCACTCAAAGATAAGTAATACTTCACCAAACTGACCGGTGCTAACATACGTATTATCCCTGAAGTAGGAACTGTTGAGCTCCTCTTCGTGTCCGCCGATGACCGCCGTTGCCGGCACCCATTCCTCCTCCCCGTCTTTAACTTCAAGCTCGCGGAATTCGATGAGCGCTGTCTGCCCGATGAGATTCTTGGCCTTATCGGCCTCGCTTATGCCCGGCAACTCCACGATAATGCGGTCGGCGCCCTGTTTCTGTATCACCGGCTCGCTTACCCCGAGGATATTGATGCGCCGCTCGATGACGGCAACAGCGCCGTCAACAGCCTCTTCTTCCTCCCCCGGCTCAACATCCGAGAAGTCAGCCAGATAGACCATGTGAATGCCTCCCCTCAGGTCAAGGCCCAGGCGCATTGCCTCCCTGCCCCACAGCGGGTACAGGAGAGCAATAACGGCAAAGGCAAAGAGGGCCATTACTATGGACATGGTAACCAGGTTTTTCGTGGTCATGGCTTCAAAACGCTAATTATCCTTTCGCAAAGAGATATTGAAAGTATGCTGAACATACTGTAAAGCCTCTTCTCTTGTGGTCACTTCTCCGGCTGCCTGCGCCTCCCGTACTGCCTCAAGTATTTCCGCAAAGCGCGGCCCCGGGGTCAGGCCGTAAAGACTGACTAAATCGTGACCATCCACCAGCTTCGGCGGCGCCGTCAGTTTCTCTTCCTCGGCATGTCTGGTCAGAACATGGGTTATAATTCCCGCGTGTTCCCGCCAGTGAGCTATGTCAAGATTCCCTCCCCTCGCGGCGAGATGGTCAGCCAGGCTGAGGAAAAGGATGTCAATCCCGGCCTCGCCGGCATCACGGAAGTAGCGGTAAATCGCCCGGTTGGTCGGCAGCCCCTCATGGCTCATCTGCGTTGGCCGGAGGTGATACCTCACTAATATTTCCACCAGCTTTATCTCCCTAGTGCTGAACCTCAGTCTTTCCATGATATCAGTCACTGCGAGGGCGCCTTCCTGAGGGTGACCGAGGAAACGCGTCCGCCCGGTCTGCTCAACCATCTTCGTCTGCGGTTTGGCGATATCGTGCAGCAGCGCTGCCAGTCGAAGCAGCGCCTTCCTGGTGCTGCCGTGGCCGACTTCGCGCGAAAAGTGCTGTGCCAGTTCCAACGACCAGGGAACGGCTTCCAGAGCTTCCGTGCCGGCGTACTCCCAGTCGCCTTCCCGGAGCAGAAAATCCACCGCTTTTACCGTACGCAGCGAGTGCACAAAAACATCCCAGAAATGCTCCCTGGGCTGCGTCACCCCTTTTGTCGGCACCATCTCGGGGAATATATTATCCAGCAGCTCCAAATCCTCAAGAGATTCGAGGTGCCGTCCCCCGTCCGGTAAAACCAGCAGCCGGAGCAGTTCTTCTCTGACCCGCTCACCGGCCACGTTGCCAATAAGCCGAGCATGGTGCTTGATTAGCTCTTCTGTGTCCTCGTCTATCGTGAAGGAAAGCTCAGCTGCCAGACGGACCGCCCGCAGCAGGCGAACCGGGTCTTCAGCAAAGGCTGACTCGCTGACCATCCTTATAACACCACGATTGCAATCTTCCTGCCCGCCGGACGGGTCGATAACCACCGGAGACTGCGGATTACTGAGCAGCTCTTCCAGCTCAATAGCCATGGCATCAATAGTAAAATCACGCCGCGCCAGGTCCTGCTCAATGCCGCCTTCGATGGTGGAAAAATCGAGCTCCCATTTCCTGTCCTCAGCGGTGAGCACTACCCTGCCCACACCGTTGTCCTCATCCAGAGGCACGTATCTACCATGCAGGTCGTCAGCCATTCTGGAAGCCACTTCAAGCGCATTATGGGCAACGGCAATATCAATATCCTCCACCTGCCTCACGAGCATCATATCACGCACCACGCCACCGACAAGATACGCGGTTATACCACGGTCGGTAAGGTAGTGGTTAACTCGTTTCAGCAGGGACAGAATGTCCGGTGCGATGTCTGTTTTCACTTCTGTCGTCACTAAAGAGTACATCCGTTAAACTATACTGGAAGCGGCGTATTTTATCAAGTCTGAATAGCTTGACGCTGGCCTTTGAAGTTGGTTAAGATGGGCCAATGGTAGTCAAAGATTCCCGGTTTTCCTACTCCTGGGTCATTGTCGGCATCGTCGTTATCAGCATGACATTGATTTATGGCATCAGGCATTCCTTCTCCGTCTTTTTCCCTTCCATTCTGGAAGAATTCGGCTGGAGCCGCGGCAGTACAGCCTTCATGCTTTCCCTGAACCTGCTGGTATATGGTTCTCTGGCGCCCCTCGCCGGCAGCCTCGGCGACCGCTGGAAGCCCCAGCGCGTCATGCCCATCGGCCTCATCATTCTGGGCCTGGCAACGGTGGGCTGCGCCTTTGCCCGTGAGCTGTGGCATTTCTATCTGCTTCTCGGCTTTGTGGCGGCAATAGGCATGTCCTTCGCCGGCTGGCCTCTGCTGGGTCCGGCGCTGGCCAACTGGTTCGCCCGTAAGCGAGGGCTGGCCATGGGGCTGGCACAGACGGGGGCCGGCCTCAGTTTCACCTACGGTTTGTACGCCGAGTTCGCCATATCGCAGCTGGGCTGGCGCCACGCCTATTTCGTGCTGGCGGGCACGCTCTTGGTAATACTCCTGCCTCTCTACTTCCTCTTCTTCCGCTTCCGCCCGGAGGGCAAAGGATTAAAAGCCTACGGCGCGGACGAAATTGCACCGGCCAAAGATGAAGCACCTGAAAGCAAACAAGCCCTATCAGGAGACTGGACTCTCAGGCAGGCAATCGGTACCTACCAGCTCTGGCTGCTGATGCTGACTTACTTCCTCTTCTGGGGCATCGGCACCTACATGATAATCGCGCACCAGGTAAAATTCGCCGAGGATGTTGGCTACAGCAGCACCTTTGCCGCCTCAATCTTTGCCCTTTACGGCTTCAGCCAGATCGGTGGAAACCTTTCCGGCGGCATATCAGACCGCATCGGTCGGGAGATGACAATTACGCTGGCCTCTTTCTTGATGATTATCGCCCTTATCGCTCTGGTTTCGGTACATGATACCTCTCAGCCGTGGCTTCTCTATATCTACGCCGTCTGCTTCGGTTACGGAGGCGGCTTTTTCACTCCCACCATGACCGCCGGCGCGGCGGATATTTTCCACGGGAAACATTTTGGCGCCATCGCCGGCATACTGCTTACCGGTATGGGAATCGGCGGGGTGATTGGTCCGTGGCTGGGTGGCTTCATATACGATATTACCGGCAGCTATACCATCGCCTTTTCCCTCTGTATGGCAGCCTTTGCCCTAGCCTGCACCGCGTTCTGGATTGCCGCGCCGCGAAACGCAGACAAGCTGAATGCTAAAATGATGAAAATACCCACACCGCCCGACCAGCGTTAATGCCATGTTATTCCAGAGTGATAAGCCAGTAGACAACCGGACTTTAGACCAGATCGCCGAACGGGCGGCAGTTCTGATTGCCGGGGCGGGAAAAATCGTGGTTTTCACCGGCGCCGGCGTCAGCACCGAATCGGGCATACCTGATTTCCGCAGCCCGGGCGGTATCTGGGACCGCTTTGACCCGGATGATTTTACCTACCAGAAATTCATCAGCAGTGCCAGCGCCCGGCAAAGACAGTGGCAGTTGCTCTGGAAAGAGCGTCTGACGGAGACAGTGAAGCCAAATCTCGCCCACCATGCCATTGCCGAGCTACACAGATTAAATAAACTCGACTGCGTGATTACCCAGAACGTGGACAGCCTGCACCAGGTCGCCGGAGTCCCGGATGATAATGTGTTCGAGCTTCACGGCAGCATGCGCCGGGTGGTTTGCCTGCAGTGCCACCGGAGATACACGATGCCGGAAGTTAAAAAACGACTGGATGCCGGTGAGGAAGTCCCCGATTGCGAGGCATGCCACGGCATACTGAAACCGGATATCGTACTCTTCGGGGAGATGCTGCCGGACGAAGTATTCTCTGCCGCCGCCTTCCACGCCGAGAACTGCGACCTTTTCATCGTCGTCGGCTCCAGCCTGGTCGTCTATCCCGCGGCACTGCTCCCGAGCTACGCCACCGATGCCGGTACCGAGCTGATAATCATAAACCTGAGCGAAACGCCCATGGACCCGCAGGCAAGCATAATTATCAGGGCTAAAGCTGGAGAAGCCATGTCACGAATAATGCAGAAGCTGGCCGGGAAATGAACGGTTGAATTGACGCCATGCTTCAACTATAATTTAGTGGCTCTTAAATTTAACGCTTTTCAATATCCTTTTGATGAAAGATAAACTTGCCAGCAAAGTACTCTCCGGCGATACCATCGCCGCCGCCAAGCTCATCAGTGGCATAGCCGACGAAGCGCCCGGCGCCTTCGAGGAAATGAGCCACATTTATCCCCATACCGGAAAAGCGTACATCGTTGGCGTTACCGGCTCACCGGGCGCCGGCAAGAGCACCCTGACCAGCAATCTTATCAGCCATTTCCGTAAAGAGAACAGGACTATCGGCGTCATCGCCATTGACCCGACGAGCGCCTTCACCGGCGGGGCATTGCTGGGTGACAGGATAAGGATGCAGCAGCACGGCGAGGATAAAGACGTCTTCATCCGCAGCCTGGCGACACGGGGTTTGCAGGGTGGCCTGGCCAAGGCCACCATCGAGACCATTCACATCATGGATGCCATGGGCAAAGATATCATCCTGGTTGAGACCGTTGGTTCAGGGCAGATAGAAATAGATATCACCAGAGTGGCCGATACCACCCTGTTCGTCATGACACCGGAGGCCGGCGACGCCATCCAGATGATGAAAGCGGGCATCCTGGAAGCCACCGATATTTTTGTCATCAACAAGGCAGACAGGGGAAACGCCGACCTTATCCAGACCGACCTCCAGACAATGCTCTCGATGAGGAACTGGCGTCCTGATGAATGGCAGCCCAGCATAATCTTCACCGAAGCCATCTATGACAAGGGTACCGCAGAGCTGGCGGCTGAAATATTCAGGCACCGGGAGCACCTCACCATAACCGGTGAGCTGCAGAAACGAAAGAAACTGAGGTTGAGGCTGGAGCTGATGGAAACGGTGGAAGGGCTAATCAAAGACAGCATCGCCGGCATTGACCACGGCAAGTATCTGGACAAGCTGATTGACGAGCTGCTCAAGGGAAAATTAAACCCTCAGGCGGCGGCACAACAGCTGGTCAATAGACTGGCCGGAAATCTTGGCCACGTTAATAATAACCCGCGATAGACTTCGTTAGGAGGCAGAGATGGATTTTTCCCTGACTGAAGAGCAGAAGATGCTCAAGGCAATGGTCGCCGATTTTGCCGCCAAGGAACTTGAGCCAATTGCCGCTCAAATCGATGAGGAGTCCAGATTCCCTGCGGAAAGCATTCCGAAGATGGCGGGGCTCGGACTCCTCGGAGTCGGTTTTCCCGAGGAATACGGCGGCAGCGGCGGCGGCGCCACCGAGTTCTGCCTCGTTATCGAGGAAATCAGTCGCGCCTGTGCTGCCACCGCCGCTATTCTCCTGGCCAGCTCCGGCCTGGTTGCGGAACCGGTCTTTATGCACGGCAGTGAAGAGCAGAAAAAACGTTTTATGCCCCCTATTGCCAGTGGTCAGATACTCGGCGCTTTCGCGTTGACGGAAGCGGGCGCGGGCAGCGACCCCGCCGCGATGGAGACCACCGCCACCCCCAAAGATAAAGGCTATATTCTCAACGGCACCAAGATTTTCACCACCAACGGCGCTGAAGCCGGCCTTATCCTGGCTTTCGCCGCCACTGATAAATCGCTGCGCCACAAAGGAGTTACCGCCTTTGTTGTGGAAAAAGACTCCCCCGGTCTTTCCGTGGGCAAGCACGAGCGCAAGATGGGCATACGGGGGTCATCAACCGTGGAGCTGGTTTTCGAGGACTGTTTTGTGCCCGAAGAAAATCGTCTCGGCAACGAGGGTGACGGTTTCAGAATCGCCATCAATACCATAGACGCCAGCCGGGTAGTGGTCGCCGCCCAGGCGCTGGGCATCGCCCAAGCAGCTTTTGACCGTGCTCTGGCGTACGCCAAAGAACGACAGCAGTTCGGACAGCCGATAATCAAATTCCAGGCGATTCAGTGGATGCTGGCCGATATGGCCACGCAGATTGACGCCGCCAGGCTGCTTGTCTACCGCGCCGCTTACCTGCAGGACCAGGGTCAGCCTTTCGTCAAAGAGGCATCGATGGCCAAGGTCTATGCCGCAGAGACCTCGTCGTTCGTGACCAACAAAGCCATCCAGATATTTGGCGGCTACGGCTACGTCAAGGACTACCCGGTGGAACGTTATCTCAGGGATGCCAGAATCACCGAAATCTACGAGGGCACGTCTGAAATGCAGCGGATGACCATCGCCCGTCAGCTGATGAAAGAGGGGTAAGGGAGAGGCGGTTATCCCTTCTTGTCCAGTCCCTTTTCCTTCATCATCGCCTTGGTTCGCTTGCTTATCTCATCAGCTTTGGCAAGCAGCCATATCATGATACCCAGACATAGAAGGAAAATACCAACGCCGATGGGCCCTGTCCAGAACAGAATAAGCCACAAGTTATCCATCTCTTCCTCCCCATTTTAGTCTAATCTTCCAGAACAAAGGCAGGGCTGGCGCCCTCTCCGGCGGAGTACTTATCACCGGCGAAAACACTGGCCTCGGTCATTTTAACCTTTTTACCCATCAGCGCTTCCATGGTCGCCTTCTCCGGTTCAACACCGACCAGGTTGCCCATTATCCAGGGCCCTTCGTCAAGCTCAACCAGCAGAATGGTGTAGGGTACTTCGTCCTCGCGTCCTTCGGCGGCAACGTTGCAGGTGGTAAAGGTCTGTATCCTGCCGTTGCCTTTCAGTTCCAGAACCTCCAGGTCCGGGCTGGCACAGCTGCGGCATACCATCTTGGGAGGCACGGTCATCATGCCACAACTTTTGCACTTCAACCCCAGCAGCTTGTTCTGTTTCAGCGCCTCGTTGTACTCTTTGAAGCTCAGTTTATATTCCATCTTGGCCTCCAGACATTGAACAACTCTTATTACCAGCCCCGCTGGAAAATCATATTGACCAGCGTGCAGCCATCCCCACCCAGGGTATCAGTCATGCCGACCCTGGCGCCCTCGACCTGACGCCCCGGCTCCACCTCTCCCCTCAGCTGCTTGGCTATCTCATAGACCTGCCCGGCACCGGTGGCACCGATGGGGTGCCCTTTCGCTTTCAGCCCGCCGGAAGGATTGATGGCGACTTTCCCGCCGATGTCGGCCTCACCCTTCACCCAGGCCTCACCAGACGTACCGAAATCGAAAAAGCCGAGGCTCTCGGCAGAGATGAGGCTGGCGATGCTGAAACAGTCGTGCAGCTCGCAGATATCGATATCCCCGGGTTTGACTCCGGCCATATCGTAAGCCTGCTGCGCGGATAATTCCCTGGACCTGAATCGCGGCAGGTATTCCTGCTGGTTGGCCAGAGTCCCGTTGGAAGACTGGCCCGTGCCGACAACGAACACCGGCTTATCGGTCAGCTTCCTGGCGGCCTCCTCCGAAGCCAGCACCAGAGCGGCGGCACCATCGGAAAACGGGCAGCAGTCATGCAACTGTATCGGCGTGCTCACCATGAAAGAGCTCAGCACCGCCTCCATGGTTACCTCTTTGCGCAGATGCGCCTTCGGGTTTAACATGCCGTACTTGTACGACTGCAAAGAAACGGTAGCCAGTTGCTCCTTCAACTTCGGCAGCGGTACGTTGTATTTCGCCGAGTACAGGTGAGCCAGCATGGCGAATACGGCCGGAAAGGTCAGGCCCGAGGCAAACTCGTAGCGTGAATCACTGAACATGGCAAAGGTGCGCGTGGCCAGCGGTGTTCCCATGCTGGCTGCCCGCTCCACGCCACCGGTCAGAACCACGTCATAGAAACCGGAAGCCACCCACATCCAGGCATCACGCGCCGCCATGCTCGCCGAGGCGCACGCGCCTTCATATCGATTGGCCGGCACGTTAAAGCAGCCGATGTTCTCGGCAGCAAAAGCCTGTACCGAGCCCTGTCCTTCCGTAAAATCCCCCAGCGCGTTGCCCAAGAAAAGGGCCTGAATATCTTTCGGTTTCAGATTCGATTCCGCGAGCGCTTCCGCAGCCGCTTCGGCAAAGAGCTCAACACTCGTCTTTTCCTGCGGGCCGCTGAAGTTCGTTTCCCCCACGCCAACTACCGCTACTTTGCGCATACATCCCTCCTGCTCAGAGTCTCTCTAAATATAACTTACAATATTCCCGATATACCGTCAAACGTCAGGATATCGCCTTCATTACCAGCTCGGCGATGTCCATAGCCCTGACCGATTCCGCCGCCTCTTTGGTCTGTATCCCGTCTTCAAACATCTGCAGGCAGTAAGGGCAGGCCGTGGCGATGATCCCGGCTTTTGTCGTCAGCGCCTGCTCGGTACGCATTTCATTGATTCTCTCGCCCGTCTTCTGCTCTTCCAGCCACAGGTGCCCGCCGCCGGCACCGCAGCAGAAGCCGTGTTCCAGGTTGCGTGCCATCTCCACCAGCTTCACACCGCCGAGACTGCGCAGAACCTGCCGCGGCGCATCATAAATGTTGTTGTACCGCCCCAGGTAGCACGAGTCATGGTAGGTAACCAGACCGGTCATTTCTTTGATGCCCGGCAGTTTGCCTTCCTCGATTAGGCTGTTAATCATCTCGGTATGATGCAGAACTTCAAACCCACCGCCAAACTGGGGATACTCATGTTTCAACGTATTGTAGCAGTGGGGGCAGCCGGTAACTATCTTTTTGATTCCGTAGTTATTCAGCAGTTCAATGTTCTGCTGCGCCTGCATCTGGAAAAGGTACTCGTTGCCCAGCCGACGTGCCGGGTCGCCGCAGCACACCTCTTCAGCCCCCAGGATGCCGAAGTTCACACCTGCCGTTTTGAGTATCCCGACAATAGCCTGAGCCACCCGGGTGCTTCTTTCCTCCAGAGCCTCGGTGCAGCCGACCCAGAACAGTATGTCAACATCGCTATCGTCAGCCAGCGCTTTGACCTCAAGCCCCTCTGCCCAGTCGGTGCGGCTCAGCGTAGTCCCCCGCCACGGGTGCCCCCTGGTCTCAAGGCATTTCAGGGCGCCCTCCCCGGTCTCGGGAATAGTTGCCCGCTCCATCACCAGGTTTCTCCTCATCTCAATGAGCTTGGCCATGGGCTCGACGTATACCGGACAGACCTCCTGGCAGGCATGACAGGTGGTGCAGTTCCATATTTCGTCCTCGACCACCACCCCACCAATCATCCGCCCGTTATCTTCCGGGGTTTCTTCCTCAGTTTCCCGTTGCCGCAACGCCGGTGCCCGCTCCACCAGATGCCCCCTCAGGTCCTGGATTACCTTCTTCGGGCTCAGCGGCTTGCCGCTCAGGTAAGCGGGACAGCTGTCCTGGCAGCGCCCGCAGCGCGTGCAGGCGTCAAGGTCCAGCAGGTGCTTCCAGGTAAAATTCTGAATACGGTCGACCCCGAAGGTCTCCGTTGCCTCCATATCAATCGGCACCAGGGCATCCCGTGCCTCAAGATTGCGGAAGAAGACATTTATCGGCGAAACGATGATGTGCCATAATCGATTCCAGGTCAGTGAGACGTAAATAATCGCGCCTAACACTAAAATAGAATGCAGCCACCAGATAACCTGGTGCCAGGAAAGCAATGCCGACTGGCCCAGCCCCCTGAGCCCCAAGGCAACGAGGTAACCGCCCGGCGACCACGCCGCCCATTCCGGGCTGGTCTTTAGCTCGGTAGCGGCGATGCGTAACCCTTCAACGACAAAGCCACTGACCGCCACAACGAGAAGAAGCAGCAGGGCAATCAGGTCTTCCCGCCGGTTATCCAGTCGGTCCGGCCTTTGAACGTAGCGCCGGTACATGGCCATAAGAACTCCAATAATGAGCAGCAGGCCAAAAATATCGAGAACCAGCGAGACACCGAGATAAACACCGCCCTCCAGAAAGTCATAAATGTAATGGCTCGCGGCTACCAGCACCGTCCCCATGAACAGGACAGCACAGCCCGAAAAAATGAGGAAATGGATTATTCCCGGATACAACTCCCGGAAATGCGCCCCCCTGCTCACACCGAAGAGCTTGCCGTGCAATAAGAGGTGTACCACCGTGTAGGCCAGGAATGCTCGCACCCTTCTTCCCAGCCGGTTGAACCGGTCATCCGGTCGGCCTATTCGCCAGAGCCTTACCCGGCGGTAGAATGCGTAAATGAAAATGCCGACCGCCACCGCGGCCAGCACATCCATAATAACGCCAAGCTGAATATTCCAGAATACTTCTCTCGTTGGCTCCATATATATCTATATCCCTTCCGAGATAACATATTATCAGCGCAGTCGGGTAACGGCAAAGTAAATACCGAGTGCCACCGATATTAGGTCAAACAGTATATGGAACAGGCCAAAAGGAAGACCAAGCGGCAGAAGAATACTGACCAGATAACTGACCACCACACCCGCGCCGGCCACCGCCGCCAACCCCCTGCCCCGCTTCCGATTGACCGCCCGACCGACCACCTCACCGATGGCGTAGCCGACACCGGCACCAATTAAAAGGTTTAAGAAAAAGAAGGGGATAATTGTATTCGCCAGTCCCCAGAGCACGCCGCTGACCAGTGCCATGCCCAGAGCAGTGCCGACCGCCCTGAGGTAATATATTGTGGAGACACGGTAGGTCGGCAATTTATATAATCGGGCACATTCCGGGCACCTGGCACCCACCAGTGTCTGCACCATGCACTTGGGGCAAATCGGCTTACCGCATTTACCGCACTTAAGATTCGTTTCCACTCTGGGATGAGCCGCACACTTCATCAGTCAATATCGTCCCTTAATTCTTTTAGGTCCTCCGGTTTGAAAGGGCGTCGATACATCCATGCTTTTCGATCCATTATATCCCGGTCAAAAAGCAGGCGGTTCAGCAGCACTCTTTTCTTACCAATCGAGGTGAGCTCAACCGCTCTTGGCGCCACCAGGCGTTTTATCACCACTATCAAAAAGATAGCCAGGAATCCCAGCGTTGTCGTCACCGGCTCGTAAATGGCGCTGACCACGGGCAACGAGGCAATGCTCACCAGCACCGGCAGCGGCGAGCTCCGCAGTACAATGACGCCAATGGCAAGACAGGCCAAACAGGTGACCGCCGGCCACGGCGTCATCGCATTGATTACCGGGAGGATAAGGACAACCCCGATTGCGGTGGCGATACCCCGGCCGCCACCGAAGCGGCAAAAGATAGACCAGTTATGCCCTATTACTGCCGCCGTACCTACCATCAGCTGCTGGGCCACGCTCAGTCCCAGTACCTGTGCTACCCAGACCATCAGTATCCCTTTGCCTAAGTCAAAAGCGCCGGCTGGCAAACCGAGTTTCCAGGAGGTCATCCGCCAGAGGTTGCCAGCTCCAACCTGACCAGTGCCGTGCTGCCTGATGTCCATGCCACGGACCAGTCTGGCCACGATATACGCGGCCGGGACGGAACCTAGAAGATAGGCTGCAAGCATTAAAGCAAACCAGATAGCCATAGGCTCTCCACAGGAGTAACTTACTGCAAATAGGCTAACTTTATCATTTTTGGCTCGGCCTGTGCAATCAGTTTTTCTACCGCCTCCATGGGTACCTCCACCCCTCCCATCAGGGTCTCTTTGCTCTCATCCAGGCCGTGATAGTCGCTGCCACCGGTAACCAGCAGCCCGTGGTTTTTCGCCAGGGCAATAAGGGTGCCCACATCTTCATCGGTATAATTACCATAATAGGCTTCAATGCCCGCCATCCCGGCGGCCTTCATCTCCACAATCGTCGCTTCAGGATCAGGGACGGTGAACGGGTGCGCCATAACGGCCACACCACGGCTGCGCAATATCAGCTGCACCGCCTCCACCGGGGTCATCTTTTCCCGCTCCACATAGGCCGGGCCGTCACGTGCAATATACCTGTCAAACGCTTCCCCTATGGATCTGATATAACCTTTCTCCAGCATCGCCTGCGCGACGTGAGGTCGGCCGACGGCACCGCTGCCGGCGATTTCCCGGACACGCTCCCAGCTTATGTGGATGCCGAGCCCGGAGAGCCTGTTCACCATGCCCTGCGCCCGCCCTTCCCGGGAATCACGAAACCTTTCCAGCGCTGAGGCCAGCTCTTCGCTGGCGTAATCAATGAAATAGCCGAGCACATGTACTTCGCCGCTGGGAACGTCCGTGCTCACTTCCACCGCCGGAATGAACTTAAGCCGGTCTAATTTTCTTGCTTCCTCAAGAGCCGGCGCTATCCCGTCAACAGAATCGTGGTCGGACAGGGCAATGACTTCCAGGCCTAGGCCCGCCGCCTTGCGGACGATTTCCTGCGGGCTGTGTCTTCCGTCCGAGGCCGTGGAATGAATGTGCAGGTCAACCTTGCTCACGGCTTCTCCAGCTGCCGATATATGCGTTCAATACCAATTGCCCGGCCACTGTCCTCATTCACATCAACCAGCACGGCATTGAGAGCCGGCTTTCCCTTTCCCACCGAAAGATGGTGAGGTATCCCGGTGAGAAAACGCTTCAGGACTGATGCCACGTCATCGCCGATGATGGAATCGGTTGGGCCGGTCATACCGATATCAGTGACGTAAGCCGTGCCCTGGGGCAGTATCTGTGCGTCAATGGTGCCGACGTGGGTGTGGGTGCCCAGAACGGCACTTACCCTGCCGTCCAGATACCTTCCCATGGCCATTTTCTCCGAGGTTGCTTCAGCGTGAAAATCAACAATTATCACCGGTGGCCTGTCCCCGGTCTCCTCAAGAAGCCTGTCCATTGCCCGGAACGGACAGTCGATATCATTCATAAAGGTCCGGCCCATCAGGTTGACCACCATCGTCTTACCAGTGATGAGGTAGCCCCTCCCCGGTACTCCCGGAGGATAGTTCAACGGGCGCAGAATCGGCATTCCACTGTCCAGTTCAGGAATGATATCCTTTTGCGCCCAGATATGATTCCCTGACGTCAGCACGTGAACGCCAATCTCAATGAAATCCTGGGCAATGGCCGGGGTCAGCCCGAAACCGCCGGCGGAATTTTCGGCATTGACAATGACCATATCCAGCTTGTACTGCTGGCGCAACAGCGGCAGGACCTCATGTACCGCCTCTCTGCCGGGCTGGCCAACTATATCACCAACTACCAGTATTAACATCTATGTCCTTTACTTCGCGAAGTCAACGGCCCGGGTCTCCCTCATTACGGTGACCTTTATCTGCCCCGGATATTCCAGGCCCTCTTCTATTTTTTTCACGATGTCCCGGGCAAGCCGCATCGCGCCCAGGTCATCAATTTCCTCCGGCTTGACCAGGATGCGGATTTCCCGTCCGGCCTGAATGGCGTAAGACTTCTCCACACCCTTAAAATCGTTGGCAATATCTTCCAGCGCCTTCATTCGCTTCAGGTAGTTCTCCAGCGATTCCCGTCGGGCGCCCGGCCGGGCGCTGCTTATGGCATCCGCCGCCGAGATGAGGAAACCCCACATGCTGACGCTCTCCGTCTCCATGTGGTGCTCAGCAATGCCCTGCACCACTTCCGGCGACTTGTCCCACTGCCTTACCAGATCGGCACCGATCTGGGCATGAGTGCCTTCAACCTCACGGTCAACTGCCTTGCCAAGGTCATGCAGGAGCCCGGCCCTTTTAGCGATGTCTACATTGGCCCCCAGCTCGGAGGCAATCATTCCGGCTATGTAGGCGGTTTCAATACTGTGCGACAGGCTATTCTGACCATAGCTGGTGCGGTATTTCAATCGTCCCAGCAGCCGGAGAATCTCCGGTCGCAGCCCGTGCACGCCAACCTGATAGGCTGCCTGCTCTCCGGCGCTATTGATATCGGCATCCACCTCATCTTTCGCTTTGGCGACCACCTCCTCAATACGTGCCGGGTGGATGCGCCCGTCCAGGATTAGCTTGCGCAATGCGTTGCGGGCGATCTCACGCCGTACCGGGTCAAAACTGGATACGGTAACCGCTTCAGGAGTATCGTCGATTATCAGGTCCACGCCGGTCGCCTGTTCCAGAGCCCTGATATTGCGCCCTTCGCGGCCGATAAGTCTCCCCTTCATTTCGTCACTGGGCAGCGGCACCGCAGCTACCGTAGACTCGGTAACTATCTCTGAGGCACTGCGCTGAATCGCCTGTGACAGGATTCCTTGAGCCCTCTCATTGGCTTCTTCTTTCAGCTTGATTTCCCACTCACGAAGTCGCCTAGAGGTCTCCTGCTCCATCTCCACCTGCATGGCATCAATCAGCTGTTGACGCGCTTCCGCGCTCGACATACCCGAAATCAGTTCCAGCTGCTTCAACTGCTTGTCTCTTAGCTCGCCAAGCTGGCCGCGTATCGAGTCGATTTCCTTTTCCTTGCCGGCCATGCCCCTCTCCCGCTGCTCGACGCCTTCAAGCTTCCGGTCCAGGTTTTCTATTTTCTGGCTCACACGGTTTTCCTGACGCTGCAGTTCGGAGCGCCGCTCCCGGTATTCGGCATCAACTGTGGCTTTAGTCTTTTTCGCCTCCTCCTGTGCATTGCTTAGAACCACCCTAGCTTCATCTCCAGCTTCGGCAATCATCTTGGCCGCCTTGCGTTCGGCAATGCGTATCTGCCGGTTGAACATTACCCGGCGGAAGATAAAGGCCGCCATACCGCCAAAGACAGCGCCAATGATAAAGGCAAAGAATATTGCCAGTATTACAATAAGATCCAAGCCCATTGTATTACCCCCTTTTCTTTAAATTTCTATCCAGCGGGGGAAGCTTGAGATAGCTGCGTCACCGAGTTTCATTGCTTCACAGGCTACCCCGAGCTATTCCCTCGTTCCTGCCATATCCTTTCCACCGTATGGCTGATGACTTCGTAGTTAAAACCGCGACGCCTGAGATAGTCGCCCAGTCGACGTCGAAAGCTCTGATAGTCGGCCGGTGCGCAGTGGCGTGTCTTCTGCAGTGCTGCCCGATAGGCATTTTCCCCATCATCTATACCAGATACCACCTGCTCGATAACGTTGTTCACTACCCCCATCCGTTTCAATTCCAGCCCGGTGAGCCACCGGCTTCGCGGGCGGAATGACTCCCGGTTTTCTTTCCAGAACTGGGCAAAGGCTTCGTCATCCAGCAGCGCCTGTTCCCTCAGCCGGGTGATGGCCGCGTCTATCGTTTCCGCGGCAAAGCCACGGCGTTGCATTCGCTCTCTGATTTCAGACTCGCTGCGCGGACGGTAGCCGAGGTAACGATATGCCGCCTCCAAACAGCGCTGAACCTCATCGTCGCCGGCCAGCGACTCTATCTGGTTGCTGGAGAGCTCCTGGCCTATCTGGAGGTTTTCTTTCGCCACAACCTCAGCCCCGAGGCTAAAGGCAAAACTGCCGTCCAGAAATATATTCAGTCTCTTATCTCTCCGCTTCCCTGTACGCAGGTCGGTAATCTTGCTCACCTTACCTCTTCCTTTTTTAAAAAACACAAGGCCGAAGCCTATGCCTCAGCCTTATACACTCTACGATATTCTGTTTTCTATTATTTTAATATGCCCTTATTTATCGGGCATGACAGAATGAGTGTTACCGGCTGAGGACCTGATTCTCTGCTCCATTTCCTGGGCAAGTTCCAGATTCTGCGCCAGAAATTGCCTGGCCGCTTCCCTGCCTTGCCCGAGGCGGACATCACCGTAAGAGAGAAAGGCACCAGCCTTGCTGACCAGCCCCATTTCCAGACCGAGGTCGATAAGATTGCCCTCTTTGCTTATGCCGTGGCCAAACATGATGTCAAATTCGGCATTTCGGAATGGTGGGGCAACCTTGTTCTTGACAACCTTGGCCCTGACGTGGTTTCCGATGGCTTCGTTACCTTGCTTGATGGTTTCAACGCGCCTTAGATCGATCCGCACCGAGCTGTAAAACTTGAGCGCCCTGCCGCCGGGCGTTACCTCCGGATTGCCGAAGATAATGCCGACCTTCTCCCGCAGCTGATTGATGAATATGACCGCCGTCCCAGAACGGCCAATCGCCGCCGCCAGCTTGCGCAGGGCTTGTGACATCAGGCGCGCCTGCAGACCCACCTGTGGCTCCCCCATATCCCCCTCAATCTCAGCCCGGGGTACCAGAGCCGCCACGCTGTCAATCACGATGGCTTCAACAGCGCTGCTCCTCACCAGTGCCTCGCAGATTTCCAGTGCCTGCTCCCCGGTATCTGGCTGGGAGATAAGCAGCTCCTCTACATTAACACCACAATGTGCCGCATAAGATGGGTCTAGCGCATGTTCAGCATCAATATAGGCAACCAAACCGCCACGTTTCTGTGATTCCGCAATGATGTGCTGGGCCAGAGTAGTCTTCCCGGAGGATTCCGGACCAAATATCTCCGTTATCCGACTCCTGGGAATTCCACCCACACCCAAGGCCAAGTCCAGAGCCAGCGAGCCACTGGGGATAGCCTCCACGGGAGCTATGCCCGCAGATTCCCCCATCTTCATGATGGAGCCCTTGCCGAACTTCTTTTCAATCTGGCCAATCGCCAGCTCCAGCGCCTTTTCTCTTTCGGTAGTCATTTGCCTCTTTTGCATAATAGCAGACAAATGTTAACAAAACAAGAGAGAAAGTCGTCACAGACATATGCGAAATAAAAAAGATTTAAGTGATATTGACAAATCATTGCATAGGGCTATAATGACAATAATCCTGAATATAAGACGCCAGATTTGATTTGTAAGGGAGGAGGAGATGTGCGAATTCTGTCATAAGCACGGAGAAGGCAAGAAGTGGTATCTACAGGCCAAGAACTACTCGGAAGACTTGTTGAGTGACCTGAATCGACGTAAATTTATCGCCGATTTTTTCTCACACCCCGAAGACCTTGTCGAAGACGTAGGGAAACTGGAAAAGCTTAACCGGGCGCCGGCTTTCGTTAAAGCAGTGCTAGCCCCCCGTATATCAGGCAGGCAGAAAAAAGTGCACTTCGGCCAGGTGCTGCCAATCGAGGATATTGAACGTATATTCGGTTTCGTCAGTTGACCTGCCCCCAGCATGGCACCACCTACAGAGTTAGGATCTCAAGCATTTTAGC
>CBFDCY010000005.1:0-17423 GCA_965603425.1 uncultured Dehalococcoidia bacterium
TCATGCTGATGGCTGCCATCGGGCAGTAGGGCAGACAGGCCTCGCACGCGATGCATAGTTCCGGGTCAATTTTCATGAAACTCACCTCCTTTATCTGAGACTTTTTTCAATGATAACGCTCTTCAGTCAGATGACCGTTTCTGTAAACACAACAATTATAGCCAATGCGGTTATAATAAGTCCAATATATGGCTGGGCCGATACGGGAAATATATTTAAACGACCCATTTGAGGTTCCCAAAGAGGAACTGCTGACGGAAATATATGCGCCGATAGAGTGAGTGAGCGTTACATTATAAGAGAAAGCTGATATAATATATTTGTAAACTTGGTATTCGCTCGCAGGTAGGGTCAGATATTTATGAAGATACTGTTTGTCTATCCGCAATACCCGGACACTTTCTGGAGTTTCCGGTACGCCCTGAAATTCATCTCCAAGAAAGCGTCCTTCCCTCCGCTGGGCCTTTTAACGGTGGCGGCAATGCTCCCCGGTGAGTGGGAGAAGAAACTCGTCGACATGAACGTGAGCCAGCTCACCGATGAGGACATAAAGTGGGCCGACTTTGTCTTTATCAGTGCCATGGTGGTGCAGGCTGATTCGGTAAAGGAAGTAATCAAGCGATGTCAAAATCTGGGAACCAGGACGGTGGCCGGAGGTCCTCTCTTCACCACCGGATACCGGGAGTTCCGGGAGGTGGACCACCTGGTGCTCGGCGAAGCCGAGGTAACCCTGCCGCTGTTTATCAAAGACCTGGCAGCGGGAAAACCGCAGCGTGTTTATCTATCGAAAGCCCGACCGGAAATCTGGAAAACGCCCACTCCGCTCTGGTCGCTAATCAACAAGAAACAGTATTCCTCAATGAGCCTCCAGTATTCCAGAGGCTGCCCGTTCAACTGTGAGTTCTGCGATATCATCATCTTGAACGGACACCGGCCAAGGACCAAAAGCGGGGAGCAGGTAATTGCCGAGCTGGAGGCGCTGTATAGTAGCGGATGGCGTTCCGGGGTGTTTTTCGTCGATGACAACTTCATCGGGAACAGGAAAAAGTTGAAAGAGGAGATTCTGCCGGCCGTAATTAAATGGCAGAAAGGTAAAAAATATCCTTTTGTTCTCTCCACGGAGGCTTCAATAAACCTGGCGGATGACGAGACGCTGCTGCGGATGATGGTGGAAGCCGGTTTCGACCGGGTATTTGTCGGCATTGAGACGCCAAACGAGGAAAGTCTGGCGGAATGCAATAAAGTGCAGAATCGGAATCGCGACCTCGTGGCTTCGGTGAAAAAGATACAGAATTACGGTCTGGAAGTGCAGGGGGGCTTTATCGTTGGCTTTGACAGCGACCCACTTTCTATCTTTAGAAGACAGATAGATTTCATTCAGAAGAGTGGCATCGTCACGGCGATGGTAGGCCTGCTTAATGCTCCGACTGGTACCAGGCTGCACCAGCGGCTCAAGAAAGAAAACCGTTTGGTCCGAGCGTTTACCGGTGACAACAATGATATTTCCCTTAACTTTATCCCCAAGATGAACTCGGCCACTCTCATCGATGGCTACAAGCACATCCTGTCCACGATTTATTCACCGAAACAGTACTATGAGCGGGTCAAGGCATTTCTGAAAGAGTACCGGCCGACTATCAGGAAGAACAAGATCCATTCCTACGAACTGGGAGCGTTTCTGAAATCCATCTGGTTCCTGGGCTTCAGGGAAAAGGGTCGGAGATACTACTGGAGGCTGTTTTTGCTGACGTTAATGAAGTACCCGCGGAAATTGCCGGTATCAATAACCATGAGTGTTTACGGATATCACTTCCGCAAGGTTATGGAAAAGTACGTCAGCACGCCGATAGAAAATTCGCTGGGCAACGGGATTATCAAGAAGGCAAACAACCAAGGATAGCCTGAGCCTGTCGAATTCTGGGAAGGTGCGAAAACTATGCTGCCACCGGTAATTTCGGTAAAGGGCAAACCTTTCGAGTGTGGCCAGCAATATGGCACCCAGGCGCGGAAGATAATCCAGCAGAACGTTGAAGTCTATTTTGATATGTGGCGTACCCTGTGGGGAGCCGAACGCAAGGCAATTCTGGAAAAGAGCCACGCTTTGGTAGAGGTTATCGGTGGTTATGATGCCGATATACTGGAGGAGTTGGATGGGGTGGCCAAGGGCGCCGGGCTGTCGCTGGATGAAATAGTCGCCATAAATGCTCGCTATGAAATCAATTTTGCTCTCGGTCTCGCTTCACTGTATCAAGGTGGCGGGTGTACCTCAATATCCTCACTACCGCCGGTGACCAGGGACGGGCACACATTAATCGGCCAGACCTGGGACTGGCTGCCCCGGTTTCAGGAGTTCAACGTCATCCTGAAAGCAGACCAGAAAGGGAAACCGACTGTGGTAACCCAGCCAGAGGCAGGAGTGCTGGCTCACCGCGGCATGAATTCAGTCGGAATCGGCGCCTGTTTCAATGGCTTGGCGTCAAGCCGGGACGCGTTCGGCGCTACAATGCCGTGTCTCTTAATCATGCGTCGGATATTGAATTCGGAAAGCTTCAGTCAGGCCCTGGCAGCAGTTTTTCAGGCAAAGGCCACGGTATCAGGCAATTTTTTCATTGCCCACCGCGATGGTGAGGCCGTAAGTTTGGAAATGTCGCCGGCGGACGTGGGTTTTCTGTATCCCGAGGACGGCATCCTTACCCACAGCAATCACTTTGTCGCTCTGAAAGGCCGGGAGGATTTCGCCGATATGCTTAAATCAATATACCCCGATACGCTTCTCCGTGACCAGCGGGCCAGGCATCTGCTGGAGCCGGAAAAGGGGCATATTGACGTCAACAGCTTCCAGAGTGTCTTCCGGGACCACTTCAGCCAGCCCAATTCCATCTGCCGTCATCTGGATGACCGTGTTGATGGCATCAAGCAGTGGGTTACCCTGTATTCCGCCATCATGGATTTGAATGAGCCGGCGATGTACGTCGCCAAGGGTTATCCCTGTCAGAGCGAGTACGAGAAGGTGGACTGCTCCGACCTGCTCAAGAAGTAATCCGTGCGGTCACCGCGCCGGCCGTTCTTAAACCGGCGTTATCTGGCAAGCAGGTGTTCTGTCTCGTCCCAGCGGCGGCTGCGTTCACGTTCAAGGGAAGCGATAACTGTATCAGCATCGGCATCGACGGTGCGACAGATAGCCCTGATGATATCATCGTACATGGGCGGGCAGCCCTTGACAAAAAGGCCAAGGCGGGCCAAATATCGGGCGCATTTACCCAGGATAACCGTCTTTTCAGTCGTGGTCACCTCATCCCGCCGGACGTTGCCTAGGACGACGGTCAGACCATCCAGAGCGCGGCGGTCGCCGTAACTATTTATCGCCGTGAGAGCGCCAATCAGTTCTCCGTTGCAGCCGCTGCAGGCCGATTTACCCTCGATGATGTGGACGCCCGGGTATCGCTCCCGGAATACTTCCCAGCCGGACTTGAAGTTTTGCCTGTGTGCCTCAATAGATTCGCCGACAACGTCAATATGCTCAAGGTCAGCCTTTTGCCTTTGTCGGGCGGCGAAATACTGCAGGTGCATCACCTGAGAGGGGTCGAACCCCATCAGATACGTTCCCACCGTATCGACCGCATACGGCTCTCTGCCAGCCAGGATAAGCCCCGGCTCAACTTTATCTTGAAGGTATGCCCACAGCCCCTGCATTCCCACCAGGCCATCGACCACCACATAGCTTGGCTTCGCCACTGAATTCAGGTCGGCGATGGCCTTATCCAGACCCAGGGCATGCGTCTTCCTCTTTTCGGCGCCAGGCAGAACTCCTTTTGTGTTCTTCAGGCTCAGTGTAACCAGCGTCCTCTGGTGGGTTTTAATAACGGGAATACTGATGGTAACATCGCTCTCCAGTGCGGTGCGGGCGATTTTCACCCTGTCCATGATGTAGGGATTTTTTACGGACACTTCCTCCCATTCGTCGCGGTTGAGGTTGCGCAGCTCGACTCCAAGCCGGGCAGCAACGTCAGCCGTGCCGGAGACCCGGAAGGCTTCCTCCGTGCTGGTGCTGCCGCTGAAATCATAGCCGGCACCGGCACCCTCGCCGATTACCACTGACTTTGGCTTGAGCTCCAGCACGAGCCTGGTAACCGCCTCGGTAACACGACAATCGGTGGTTACTCCCCTGCCGGATGGTTCGGGGCGACAGAGGTTGGGCTTAATCAGCACTTTGGAGCGGGGTGTGATTAAGTCCGGCAGACCGCCGGCCAGGTCTATGGCCTGGCGCACCGCAGCTTCAACACCGATTTCCCCGGCATTGACAATGGATACCCTGTCTTTCACACTTTAATCGTAAATCATGGGGTGGGCGCAGTCAAATTACTTGTCGGCCGTGTCGTGTTATAATCTAACAGTGCGTGCGAGGAATGCAAATGGATGAAAAAAGCCTGGAAATACTGGAGTTCTCACAGATAACGATTATCCTGGCGGGTTATACCTCTTTTTCGGCCAGCCGCGACCTGGCATTGGAGCTGAAGCCGCTGACTGATTACGAACAGATTGCGCTGCGGCTCGGGCAATCCGCGGAGGCACGGCAGCTCTTTGACCTGGAACCGGGCTTTTCCATCGGCGGCGTTTCGGACATACGGGAAGCCGTCAGGATGGCGTCACTGGAGGGAATCCTCGAGCCGAAAATCCTGGTTGAGATTCAACAGACTCTTGCTGCCATGCGTCAGACACGCAACTACCTGCATACGGTGTCCGAAGAACTGCCCCTGCTCTGGAAGATTGCCAGTGACATAGTAGAACTGCGTTCAATCGAGAAGGAAATCGCCCGCTGTATTTCCCCCAGTGGCGACGTGCTCGACCGGGCATCACCGGAGCTGGCCGCAACCAGGAAGCAGCTAAGAGAGGAACGGGAGCATTTGTGGAGCCGTCTGGAGGCAATCATAAGGTCGCCGCGCGGAAACAAGATAATCCAGGAGCCGATAATCACCGAGCGGGAAGGTCGGTACGTTATCCCGGTCAGGGTGGAGATGAGAAAAGAAATAAAAGGCATCACCCACGACGTGTCCAACACCGGGGCCACCGTATTTGTGGAACCCTGGTCGACCATGGAGCTGGGGAATACCGTCCGTGAGCTGGTGAATGAGGAAAAGCGTGAGGTGGAAAGAATACTGCGGAAGCTCAGCGCCGGGGTGGGCGGATATGAGACAGAGCTTTCTCTAAGCATCGAAAGGATGGCGGAACTGGACCTGGCGTTGGCCAAAGCAAGGTATGCCCGCGCGGTGAGAGCCTGCGAGCCGGTACTTGTAGATATCAACGGGGTAAAAAAAGAAAGCGCTGAAAAGGCGGCGATAAGACTGGTTGAGGCCAGGCACCCTCTGCTCGAGGGGAAGGCAGTGCCGCTATCGTTGGAAATAGGCCGCGATTTCTCCATCCTGGTCATCACCGGTCCCAATACTGGCGGCAAAACGGTGGCGCTTAAAACCATCGGACTGTTCAGCCTGATGGCACAGGCAGGTATACCTGTTCCCGCTTCGCCGGAAACATGCCTGCCCGTCTTCGATGGCGTCTTTGCCGACATCGGTGATGAGCAGAGCATCGAGCAGACGCTGTCCACTTTCAGCTGGCATGTCGGCAATATCGTCCGTATTATACGGAATGCCACTCCGTGCAGCCTGGTGCTCCTCGATGAACTGGGAACAAGTACTGACCCGACCGAAGGTTCAGCCTTGGCTCGTTCTGTACTGCTTCACTTTCTGAACCGAGAAATCCTGACCGTCGCCACCACTCATTATGGCGACCTGAAGGCGTTTGCCCATACCACTTCCGGGGTGCAGAACGCTTCCTTTGACTTCGACCCGACTACATTTGCGCCGACCTATCACCTTACCGTGGGCATACCCGGCGGCAGCAACGCTCTGGCTACCGCCGCGCGACTTGGCGTCCCGCCGGAAATCGTTGACAAGGCCAGGAGTATGCTGTCCAAAGGGACTCTGGATCTGGAATCGCTGCTGGGCGACCTGATGGTTGAGAAACAGAAAACGGGGGAGATTCGTACTGCCCTGGAAAATGAGCGAAATGAGGTGGAGGCGCAGAACACCGAGATTAAGAACCGGCTGGAGCGCTTGAAGGAAGAAGAACATGCGGTGATGCAGGAGGCCAGGGACGGGATTGTCAGAGAAGCCGCCGAGCTGCATCGGCAAATTCGTCAGGCAAATTCGGAGCTGCGGCGGGAAATGACCAGGGAGAGGCTCGAACAGGCAAAGAAGGCGCTGGCCGAGGCTCACAAGCGGCTGGGCAGTGAGGTGTGGACGCCAAAGACCGGCGATCCGGAACCGGAGCAGCGCATTTCAACTGGTGACGTCGTATATTTAAAGGACATCGGGCTGCAGGCCACGGTACTGTCCGTTTTTGAAGATACGCAGGAAGTCGAGGTTCAGGCAGGGCAACTCAAGCTCAAAATCGGTCTGGAGAGCGTCGAAAAGGTGACCGAACCAAAACCAGCGCGTGCAAAGGGTGCCGTGGTGCGGACGGCAACAAAGGTGATATCGACCGAGCTTGACCTTCGCGGCAAACGGGCCGATGAAGTGGAGGTGGCGCTTGATATCTACCTCAATGATGCGGTGCTCGCCAACCTCATCGAAATCCGGATCGTACACGGAATCGGTGGCGGCACGGTGCGCCAGATTGTGCGGGATTTCCTGGCCGCCCACCCGCTGGTCAAGTCCTTTCGCACCGGCAAACACGATGAAGGCGGCGATGGCGCTACCATGGTCAGTCTATAGCCCCGCATAACTTATTTTCATAGTATAAAAAGGATTGCCGACATTGATATCAGATACATATTATCTGCGTCGCGTTAAAATGCTTGAGCTTCTGGACGAGCTGGAGAATACCGGCGATGTCGCGGCCCGCACCGTCTACCTGCCTGCGGGACTATCTGCAGACGGAGTTAAAAAAGCGCTGCGGAATGCTGGCATTGAATCTGGCTTCTCAGAAGAGCTGGCGGACATGACTGCCGGTTCAAAAAACGGAGCGGTGCTGTTCTGTGGCAGGGGAAAAAAGCACCTGGTTTCGCCTCCTTTCCCGCTGCGAGAGCAAGCTGTGTTCGGCGGATTTGTAACCGGGCCACTGGCCAATCTGCTCAAAGTTGATTACATGATTGGTATGATTCTGGTGCATCTTGGTGCCTATGCTGTGGGCCTGTGCCGGGGTGAGAAGCTCGTTACGAGCAAGGTGGGGACGGGACTGGTGCACGGGAGACATAAAAAAGGCGGTTCCTCTCAGCAGCGATTCCAGCGGCGTCGGGAAAACCAGGCCGCGGAATTTCTGGACAGGGTATGCCTTCACGCACGGGAGCAATTGGAATCACAGGCTAAGCTGATTGACTATATGGTCTATGGAGGCCCCCGCCAGACCGTAATGCAACTGCAGGGGCGATGTCCCTTCCTGAGATTATTTGAAGACCGTGTTTTACCGCCGCTCGATGTGCCGGACCCCCGCCGGGAGATACTGGAGAAGGCGGTCGGGCGTATCTGGTCATCGCGCATAACCGAATGGCGGGAAGAAGTATAAATCCGGCAGTAATCTCCTCCATTAGTGCCTCAGGGTTTCATTAATTCCACCAAAAATATTTACAAAACACTTGACAAGAAGGGTCATAATTATTAAAATATATCAAGATATATCGTGATATGACTGGATATATCATATAGATACGGAGGAAATCATGTTTTTCAGACAACGAGTTATGCATGGAGAGCGAGGGAGAGGGAGCCCCTTTCAGAAAGGCGACCTTAAATATGTCATACTGGACCTTTTGAAGGAAAAACCATGTTATGGTTATGAGATTATCCGGGCGCTTGAGGAACGCTCCTTTGGCTTCTACACTCCCAGTGCGGGGGCTGTCTACCCGACGCTGCAAATGCTCGAGGAAATGGGTTATGCCAGCGCTGTCGAACAGGACGGAAAGAAGGTCTATACGATTACCGATGAAGGCCGCCAGTTCCTGGTGGAGAGAAAAAATTCTGCCGATGAAGTTAGAAGCCAGATGAAACATCGCTGGAACCCGGAGAGTATTGGCGATATGGGTCAGGCACGTCAGAAGTGGGCCCGGCTGGGAAAAATGATGGGCCGTTTTCATCATGCCGACCCCGAAAAAATGAAGCGCGTCCGTGATGTTGTCTCCCGCGCCTACAGTGAAATCGAGACCATAATGGAAGAAGAGTGAGGAAGTACGGTGTCAGGGCAGCAGAACATTGAAATTAAATATGACCGGGAAACCGGGAGCCATTTCATCATCTGGGAACCGCTGGTCATAAGTCTGGGCAGGACGCCGGAGAAAGCGCTGAGGGAATTGAGGGAGGCGGCGCATCAGGGTGTGGACACATGGATAGACCTTAAGTTGAAAGAAATAGAAAAAGAAAAGGAGGTATAAGATGGGTTACTTTACCATACTGGCGGCGATACCGGGATTTTTTCTCAGTGCCTTTTTCTTCATGCTTCTCTGGGGAGTCATCGCCCCGAAGATTGGTCTGGTCAGCATCAGCTATACGCTGTCCATGCTGATGACCGTCACTCTCTGGCTGGCTGTGGCGCCATTGGCAGCCGCGGCGGCCCGCAAGGGAAAATAAATAGAGTTACTCGATGCAGCAGTATATTAATTGTTAGTGCCTATTTCTGAATTAGACGAGGGGCAGGAGAGAGGATAACATGAAATCACTGCATGGGAAGAGGGAAGCAAGGCAAAAGCGGGATGACCTTTCCGGCGAGCACAAATTCGGTGATGCCGGGCAGATATTGTTCGCCTGCCTGTTTTTGGCGGCGTGGTTAGCCGACACGTTCTTTTTTAAGTACTCAACTTTTCTTAACCAGCATGTATCACTTGGCATCAGGATACCGGTTGGAATCGTGCTATTTTTACTATCGGGCTACCTGGCACGGAAGGGCCTGTCTATCGTGTTTGGCGAAGAGAGACAAACGCCTGGTGTGATAAGAAAGAGCGTGTTCAATTTCATTCGCCATCCAATATACCTGAGCGAAATTCTGCTTTATCTTGGTTTTCTGATGATGAGCATATCACTGGTGGCTGTTGTGGTATGGATTATTGCAATCGGATTCTTGCATTACATATCGCGCTACGAAGAAAAATTGCTGCTTGAGCACTTTGGCGCGGAGTATGAGCAATACATGAGGGAAGTGCCAATGTGGATTCCGCGTCTTTGGAGTAAGGGGACAGCTCTCTGATTTCTGACGACTTTTCAGACTTAAGAGTCGTTAGACAGCTAAGGTTAAAGCCAGCGCCTTTTCCTTGACAAAAAGCGGTCAAAATACATAATTTAATGGTAGCTTATAAAAAAGGACATCGGGCTGGCTTATGTTTGAAATTCCTGCAGGTGCCTGCGTGGCGACCAGGAAGAAGGGAGTTACCGGCTGGTTTCTGGAAAAATTCTTCAGCCCGCGCACCGACCGTGTGCACCATGTTCTGATAAGAGGCTATGTGCCGGAAGTCGGTGACTATGAATTCATCGAAAGCATTCATGTCGGCCTGTTTGGCAAGGGTATCCGGCATGGTTATCTTTTTGAGGAGTATGAAGGTATAGATGCGGAAATCTACACGGTTAATGCCATAGACCCGGCAACGGCGAAGCGGGCACCCTTGGAGCTTATCCGGTTTGGCAAAAGCCCTTATGATTTCTTTCTTATTATATCCGTTCTGGTCCAGATGCCGTGGATTATCGCGCGAAACCTGATTAAAGAAAGACGATTTCGCAAATTACGTGCTCAGGACTTCCGTTACAGGCCCGATACGTCATTTCTCTGTACGGAGGTCTACTGGCATGCATATCACCTGGTCGGTGTGGACATTGTGCCGACGGGAGTCCTGCCCTTTCCCAGCGCCTACAAGGAAGCGCTCGATAAGGGCGTTATCCGGCTCTATTATAAAGGCATTCTACGCCGGGATGCTGCCACCATTCCAGAAAAAGGCTAGCTCTACGGCTGGTTATAAAGCTCCTGCAGCAGATGGATGAATCTCCGGTCGCGCTCCTTAATAAGTTCAGCAAGCGATTCCGGCGTGTAGGAGAAGAAGCCTTTTCCGGTTTTGGCACCGTACTCGCCGCGGTCGACCATACCCTTGAGCATTTTGTTCACCTGCGTCGAGGAGTTGAGCTCATCGTACAGCACTTCATCCACCTTGCAGGTAACGTCCAGGCCGGCGAGGTCTCTCACCAGCAGCGGTCCCAGGAACGCCAGGCGGAAGCCAAGGCTGGTAACAACGGCGCGGTCGATATCCTCAGCGCTGGCGGCGCCGATTTCCAGCAGATAGTATACCTCCCGGTTCATCGCTTCCTGAATACGATTTATGAGGAAGCCGAGGATTTCCTTCTGCACTTTTACCGGCACCTTTTTTATTTTTACCAGGATTTCGTGGGCTGTTTTATAGGTCTCTTCCGATGTCTTTTCTCCGGGCACGACTTCCACCAGTGGCACCAGATAGGGCGGGTTCATCCAGTGTGTCACAATGGCCCTGTCTGGCTTTTCCATCCGTGATGATATCTGTGTCATCGGAAATGATGAGGTATTGCTGGCCAGAAGGCACTCCGGAGAACAGAATTTCTCCATTTCGTAAAAGATGTCTGTTTTGGTGGGCAGGTCTTCAAAGACAACTTCGGTAACGAGGTCGGCATCACGGACCGCGTTTTCCAGACTGTCGACCACAGTTATCCTGCCCATAATATTTTCTATTTCTTTTTCCGGGATGAGTCCTTCGAGTACCAGTGTATCGAGATTGGATTTTATCCTGTCTTTCACGCCGGTTAATGCCGATTTGGCAACGTCGGTGATGGTGACTGGGTAACCTTCCTGGGCATAAGCCTGGGCGATGCCGTGGCCCATGGTCCCGGCGCCAATAACGCCTACCTTTTTGACCTGTTCAAGGGATACTACCATATATGCCTCCTTGCGTTACTTCTATCAGTCAATATTATACCTCTCTGTGAAAGCGGTTTCTATGCTGTGTCTGCTCCATCGTAGAGATGACAGGCTACCAGGTGGTACTCGTCAATGTCTTTAATTACCGGCGTTCGCTGGCGGCAGACGCTCATGGCTCTGGGGCAGCAAAGTTTGTAGCTAGAGCGACAAAAACGATTATTGAAATGGACATTCGTTTCATTTGCGAACTCCCCTTCGCTTGCCTGGCGGATTAATAAAAAATTGGTAATTTAAATTGATTGATGTCCCATATTTTAACATTAGCCTGGCAAATAATAAATGGAAGCTGAAATGAAGTTGATGTTCAGGGTATTGACATAAATGCGAAGGTAACTATAATTAAAGCAGCCCGTTAATACGGGTCAAATCGTATCAAGGAGGCATGGATGGAAACGGCATGGTACTTCAGGCTTTTCTTTGTTTATCTTGGATGGTTTCTCATCAGCTGGCTTCTCTATTTCATCATAAAAGCGAAAAGGATGAGCGGCCCGGGGCCCAGCAGGTCAATGGTGATGGCTTTCTGGGCGAGTTTTATTATAGGGTGGGTACTAACCTGGTTCGTCACCTATAGTATAAACCTGGCTTTCTGGATCGGGCTGGTTATTGTCGTTTTTGGCGAAATCGTATTTGCTCTGGGTTATTCGGCCATGAGGGAGCACCCGGAGAAAAAGCAGACCGTGGTTGACTGGGGTATATATGGAGTCAGCCGGCATTCTCACGTCCTGGCCGGCATCATTTGTACCCTTGGTATGGTTATCATGGGATGGGGCTCAACTTCAGTGGCTTATATCCTCCTGTGGGTCTACTTCGCCTTAGACCTGATACTGAGCCATTTTGGCGTATTGAATGAGGAGAAATTAAACACGGAGAGATTCGGGCAGGAGTATGTGGATTACATGAAGAAGGTGCCCAGATATCTCTTCGGCAAAATATAGGCTGAATTCAGCATCGAGTTAATAACCAGTTTCCGGGTTACACCCGTTTGCAGCGTTTACCTTTGGTTTATTGACGGGTCATCAAAACTTGATGTATCCTGACGTGGAATAATAATAGATACTTCTGAGGAGGCAGAATGAAGATCGTACGCTTTGAGTGGCAGGGTAAGGTGAGCTGGGGTATTTTGGAAGATGAAACCATATTCACGCTCGATGGCGACCTTTACGACAAGTTCGACCGGGGGAAGGAAATGTGCCGATTGTCGGACGTGAGGCTGCTGGCGCCGGCGGAACCAACCACAGGTGTGGCCTGCGGGCGGAACTACATGGACCACATCAAGGAAATGGACTGGCCGGTGCCAGAGGAACCGAACCTGTTCTTCAAGCCGGCGAATACCGTAATCGGGCCGGAGGATGATATCATCTATCCTGCCATATCCACTGACCTCCGATATGAAGCTGAACTGTGCCTGGTGATTAAAAAGCTGGCCAAGAACGTTTCGGAAGAGAAAGCGATGGACTATGTCCTGGGCTATACCTGTGGCAATGATGTCACGGCGATAGACTGGTTCATAAAGAGCCAGGGCCTGGACCTCATGCGGACCAAGGCCTGTGATACCGCCGGGCCGCTCGGCCCCTGGCTGGTTACTGATATCGACCCGCATAATGTGGCCATCAAGGGAAGGGTAAACGGGGAGACGAGGCAGGACAGCCACACCAGCCTCATGATATTCAGCATACCGAGGCTTATTCGGGATATCACCGCGTTTCTGACCCTGCGTCCCGGCGATGTGGTCTGGACAGGTACGCCGAAAGGTGGCGCCAGCCCGGTCAAGATGGGTGATGTTATAGAGGTTGAAATCGAAGGCATTGGGATACTGAGGAATAAAATTGTCGCCCCAAAGTAAGCGCAATTGAGATTAATAGCTACACAAAGGTCAGGAGCCTTCTCGGGTTTGCCATGATGATGGCATCGATTTGCTCCTGGGTTATGCCTCTCTGGCGCATCATCGGGACCACATAATTCAGTATGTGAGCATAACCCCACCCGCCGTAACGCGCCCGTCTGGTCTTGGCGCAGATATCATGTGACATGACAATCTGGTTCAGGTATCCCTCCTCGATGTGCCGGCGGATTTCGTGGATACGCTGTGTGTCGTTGGGCAGGTCCATATAGCCGTCCGCCGTCCAGTAGCTGGGGAAATGGCCCTCCCATCCCCAGAGGTCGTATTCCAGGACGCAGCCTTTTTGCAGCATCTGTGTGCGTCCCTCATGGTCGCGAATTCGGGCGTCAATGTGGCAGATAATAACCCGGCTGACGTCTGCCCCGGCCTGCTCGAGGATGTCAACCACGTCAAACGGTGCTTGCCGATTTCGTCCCGGGTGCACGCTCAGGCAGGTGCCGGTCTTCTGCTGGGCCACAGCTGCTGCCTTTAGAGTTTTACGCTCATAATCGTGCAGGGGCCAGGAGCAGCCAATCTCACCGATGAGTCCGGCGCGGATTCCGGTGCCGCCAACTCCAACGGTGATATCACTGATTATCTCTGCGGAAATCTCCTCCTCGGTCTTGGCGGCCATCTCCACACCGAGGCTATTTGCGGTGTAATATCCTGAACCCATGACCACATTCAGGCCGGTTGCCCGCGAAACACGGGCGATGCCTTTCGGGTCGCGGCCAATGCCGGTGATGGTGGCATCGACGATGGTACCGCCGCCGGCCTTTTTGAAGAGCATGGCCTCGTCGATGGCTTCCTGCTCGTCCAGCAGGCGCATGTTATCCAGATTCTCGTAGGGATGGTAGCGGAGCCAGCTGAGATTATGCCAGTCCACTGGCTCATAGGCCAAAGCCCGCTCGCTGGCGCCTTCAGGCTCGGTGAAAAGGCATTTGCCGTCAATAAAAAGGTGCTCATGGATAAGGGTGGCGCCGAGGTCTTCGCCCTCAATCACCCCCAGTACGGTCTGTACCTTTCCCGCAATCTCAGATATCGCCATAACGCTCACTCCTTCCCGGGTATGTAGCAGTAAGTTCTTAAACCTTTAAACTAAAGAACTCCGTACTTGTTGTACGCGTCGCGCAGCAGTGTCCCCTTGAGCAGTTCTTCACGCACCTGGTCTTCCTTGCTTACCTTTTCCAGGGCCAGCGGTATGACCTCTTTTTCCATTTCTTTGGGGATGACTATCACGCCGTCGATGTCGCCGAATACGATATCGCCGGGGTTTACCAGCACCCCGCCGCAGTCCACCGGGCAGTTGTGGTCGATGACGATGCTCCTGCCTGCCGAATCAACCATGTATATTCCGGTGGCAAAGGTGGGGAATTTCATCTTGGTGATCTGGGCAACGTCTCTGACGGTGCCGTCAACGACGATGCCGCGGGCGCCGCGGGCCCGGGCGGCGGTGGATAGCAGTTCCCCCCAGAAGCAGGTGCGGGTGGAGCGCTGGGTGCAGACCACCATCACATCATTGGGCTTTAAAGAGTCGACGGCGTCAATCTCGGGGCCGTAGGGGTCGTCGATATACTTATAGACATCTGCCGTGAGTACGGGATAGGCACGACCCACCACCGTGGCGCCTTCATATATGGGGCGGACGTCAGGTCTCATACCCTGATAGTGGGCGCCAAGGCTGTCTACGACGTCGGAAATAACGGACGTGTAGAGCTTATCACGCATGGTATCAAACATCTCGGTTTCGCTGGCAAAGTTAACCATTGTGGAAACTCCTTTTCCAGATTTTCAGGGTAGTTTTAACGGGCGGTGTTACTTGACCATCTGTGCCGGCAGCCAGAGGATTAATTGAGGGAAAGCTATGCACAGGCTAAGGCCAACCATAATGAGGAAAACATAAGGTATGACGCCGCGGATGATATCAGCCGTAGTGACTCCTAGCTCAGGGGGCGCCGCACCGCGCAGGAAAAATATGGCGTAAGCGAAAGGAGGCGTCAGGAAGGACATCTGAAGGTTAACGCAAATCATCATGGCAAGCCAGAGCGTGTCAAAACCCAGAACCGGACCGATGGGGGTAATGATGGGAATCATGATGAAAATGATGCCGAGCCAGTCGATAAACATACCCAGGATGAAGACGACAAACATGATAAGGGCAAAGGCACCCCATTTCCCGCCGGGGGCGCTCAGAATAATATCCTCTACTACATTGCCGCCGCCCAGGCCCAGGAAAACACCAACGAACATGAAGGCACATACCGCGACGAAGATTACCTTGCTGGTGACTGCCAGTGTAGCGAACGCCGTCTCCCTGAGGGCTCTAAAGCTAAGCCGGCGGTAGGCAAGAGCCAGAAGCATGGCGGCAAAGGCACCCACTGCGGCGGCTTCTGTGGGCGGCGCTACCCCGAAGAAGATGCTGCCCAGTACCGACAGGACAAGTATCACCGGCGGTACCAGAGAGGTAAGCAGCATGTACGTTTTCTTGAGAAAGGAGACCTTTCTTTCTTCAGCAGGCACTGCCGGCGCTTTATGTGGCCGGAATAGACAGTAAATGGCGATGTAGGTGCAGTATAAACCGGAGAGGACCAGGCCGGGGATAAATGCGGCCATGAACAGCTTGCCCACCGAAATCTCCGCCATTGGCCCGTAAAGAACCAGCATAATACTGGGAGGAATAAGTATACCCAGCGTACCACCGGCACACACCGAGCCAGAGGCCAGGGCTTTGTCGTAGCCTCGCTTCACCATGGCGGGAAGGGCAATAAGGGCGAGCATGGTAACCGAGGCACCAATTATGCCCACGCAGGCAGCCAGGATGGTGCCGATTAACACGGTGGTTACCGCCAGACCGCCCCTGAAACCGCCCAGCCAGAGGTATAATGCCTCATACAAACGTTCGGCGATTCCCGAACGCTCAAGCATGATACCCATGAAAATAAACAGGGGAGCCGCCAGAATGACATAGTTTCGTATCAGGCCCCACATGCGCGAGTAGAACAGGTCGGTTACCTGCGGTCCGCCCCAGGTCAGGTAGCCTACGACCAGGGCGATGCCACCAATAACCGGGGCCAGCGGGAACCCGCTTATCACCCCGACCAGTACGCCCAGCAGCATTATGATAGCAATCGTCTCTTGTGGGATATCAATCATAGGCTTTATTCCTGACCAGCCGGTAGAAATCGCGAATCAGGTGAGCTACGGTTTGAAAAGCCAGCAGAAACAATGCGAGCACCACCACGGTTCGGAATGGTCCGGCCGGCGGGTACCAGAAAGTCTCTGCCAGTACCTCGTCAATCTTCCAGGCGCGCAGCATGTAATAAATTGAGGTATCTATAAGTACATAGAGCAGCGGAAGTAAAAGTAATACGGTACCGACAACGTCGATAATGAGCTGGGCCCTGGGCGAAAGGTGCACGTAAATAACATCGACTCGGATATGGTCACGCATTCGGGTTACATATGCCCAACCCATAACATAGATGGTGGCGCCGAGCATAGTGGCGGTCTCGTAGGCCCATATCGTGGCGCCGCCAAAAACGTATCTCTCGACGACGTCAAAGACAAGCACCAGAACCAAGGTAACGGTAAGCCAACTTACTGCCTTTGCGGTCCATTCGCTGGTGGCGTCAATAACTCGCAGCGTTGCTCTCATAACTCACGCGACCTTTGGATAATTATAGATAATATATAGGAAAAACGCCCTCTTTGCAATACATGGCGTGTCCAATTTTGCCAGTAAAACTGCATATCAAGATAATTGTGCATTTGCAACCATCTTTCAGGGCGTGGCCCCCGCTCCGAAAACGGTCCCGGAGCGGGGGCCAACCAGATGTCTATCTGTAGTATGGAAATTGAAGTGTGTTTGTCTCACCCAGAGCTGTCTTGTACGCATTTACTGAATTGTAGACCCTGCCAAAGAATTCATCTTCCGCTGCCCGCGTGCCATAGAAATCCGCAGCAGCTTCTTCTATCTCCTTCTGGACATCCTCGGACAGGGATATAATTTCCATGCCCATCTCTCTATGCTGTTCCACGCCCCAGCTATCCTGGTCCGATTCAACCAGATGGTTTCTGAGGCACTCGGCCAAGATGGCATCTTTAAGTATAACTTTAAAGCCATCGGGGAGTTCGTTATAGGCATCCTTGTTGACGAGGGCGGGCATGAGTACGCCCGGGGCATGGATGCCCGGGAACACGGCATATTTGGCGATTTCGTTGAAACCGAAGGGGACATTTACTGACGGCGAGCTGAACTCAAAGGCGTCAATCACTCCCCTTTGCATGGCCTCATAGATTTCCCCACCGGGCAGGAAAATCACGGAGGCACCGAAGTACTTGGTGAGGACCTCCCCCCAGTCACCGGCGGTGCGGAACTTCAGGCCCTTGAAGTCGGCCATTGTTTCCAGCGGTGAGTTACTGTAGCCGAACATTTCCGCGCGGCCTATGGTCATTACGGAGAGTCCCATTACATTGTAATCCGCGAACATCTCCTGGATGAGGTCCTCGCCTCCTCCCTCAAGGTACCAGGTGATATATGCCATAGGCGTCGGACCGGCTACAATGA
>CBFDCY010000006.1:0-17393 GCA_965603425.1 uncultured Dehalococcoidia bacterium
AAACAGCCGATTTCTATTTCTTTCCAGCCGAGTTCGCCTTTGGCGCCCGGTTTTTCCTTTGTTTTTGCCTTGGCCATTTTCAGCTACTCTCCTATCTTCGTTTCCTTAACTGCACGTTCCATTGCCTTGATATTTCGCTCTGCTAGGCGTCCGAAGCGCTTCTCCAGAGGTTCCTTTACAGATTCCGGAGAAATGACGCCGGTCGCTTTTATCATGGCCCCTATCATTGTTGTGTTGACGATATTAACTCCCAGTGTCTCCTGGGCTATTGTATCGGCATCCACGAGGGCCAGCCTGGCATTTATGCCGAAATCCTTTTTTACCTGTTCCGCGGTCTTTCTGGTATTGATGATGACCGTGCCGCCCTCTTTCAGGCCAGAGGTTGCGTCCAGAATTGATAGCAGACTGGGGTCCATAATCAAGACTACGTCAGGTTGGTCCACTTCCGACCTGCTCCGGATGGGTTCATCCGGGTTGATTCGATTGAAGGCCAGAACCGGGGCTCCCCTTCTTTCCGGGGAGAAACTGGGGAATGCCTGAGCATATTTGCCCTCGCTGATGGCCGCCTGGGCTACCAGTTCTGCCGAGGTGACCGCCCCCTGACCTCCACGACCATGCCATCTGACTTCGGTGAGTTTATTATTCGTCATCGCACTCTCCTAACTGCATTAAAGCGCCCCTGGGGCGACTTGAACGCCCGCCCCCAGCTCCGGAGGCTGGTGCTCTGTCCAACTGAGCTACAGGGGCTGTTGACATTATATTACCGTGGGTGATTGAAAGGCAAGGTAAGAAACAAATCGTTCGAAACGGGGTAATCTGGCTTATCTGATGTGAGCGGTTACCAATCAACAATATCACTTACTCCAAGAGCCGACCTATTATAGCCACCAGGGGATAAATAACGCAAGTATTGACATTTAGGCTCGGTGTCAATAAAGTGAAACTGGCAAAGGAGATGCTTGTTGGTCTGGGTTAAATTTATCGTCTGCGTCGTTATCATTTTCATCTCGGGCAGGAAAGTGGCTCGATACGGCGATGTTATTGCTGAAAAAACTGGTCTTGGTGGAGTCTGGATAGGGCTTGTCCTCATTGCTGCGCTGACCTCGCTGCCCGAGCTTTTTAATGGCATAAGCGCGGTAACTCTGGTTGATGCTCCCGGGCTGACCATCGGCAACCTTCTCGGCGCGAACATGTTCAACCTGTTTAACCTGGCTCTTCTTGACCTGGCTCACCGCAACGGTTCCATCCTGGCAGTCGTGGGCAAAACCCATCGCCTGACCGGCATTTTCAGCCTGATGATGGTCCTCTCCATTGCCGGCTTCATATTGATTAGCAGTCGATTTCATATCATGGACATAGGCTGGATTGGCTGGTATACGCCGTTTATTCTTTTGCTGTATTTCGTTTTCGCCCGCATCTTATACCGTTACGAACAGCGCCACCCGTCTTTGCAGGAAACGGAGCTGGAATACACTGATCTCTCTTTAAAGAAAGTCTGTCTCCATTTCTCTATATCGGCGGTCTTCATCATAGGTGCTGGTATCTGGCTTCCCTTTATCGGTGACGAGATTGCCGAAGTCTACGGGTGGGGACAGAGCTTCGTGGGCAGTCTTTTCCTTGCTTTCAGTACCACCCTGCCCGAAATAACCGTTTCCTTTGCCGCCATGAGAATTGGCGCCAAAGACCTGGCCATAGCCAACCTGATTGGCAGCAATCTATTCAACCTGACCATCATCCCCATCGATGACCTGTTCTATGTTAAAGGGCCAGTACTGGCCGCAGTTGCTGAGACACACCTGGTTACCGCTTGCGCGGTGGTGCTCATGACAATCGTCTTCGTCATCGGGTTGAGTTGCCGGCACCAGCGTTTTTATCGGCTTAACTGGTGGAACGTTACTCTGATTTTGCTCTTCCTTATCGGCGCTTACTACAACTTTCAAATGGCCTAGCGCCTGAAGTTGTCTGTCTCACCGGGGCAACACTAGCTATTAAAACAGGAAATCCCAGGCAAGTAAGACAACAAGGACGAGGAGCACGACCAGCACCATAAATCCCAGCGGTATGCGGTAGCGGTCGGGGCTGAAATCCAAAGGCTCGCGGGCTGGTTTTTCGGTGCGCAGCAGAATATGTCCAGCGTTCCTAGTTACCTCGACGGCGTAGCCGGCGGGATTACCCCCTACCCTGACCAGGTACCGGACGAGGTGAAGCGAAAGACGTTCGATGGCGCCAAATAGCTCGCAGATGGACACGCTGAATACATTAAATGCGAGGCGCGAGGGTCGGCGATAGAACCAGTCCGTGTCCAGGGTAATCGTCGCCTCGGCATGGAGTTTTTTCATCACCAGCCAGAAGGCAAGCCCGGTGAATATGAGCAACTGCATCGATTCGATTAGATGCGAGGCAGTATAAGGCTGG
Source organism: uncultured Dehalococcoidia bacterium (assembly GCA_965603425.1). Taxonomy (GTDB): domain Bacteria; phylum Chloroflexota; class Dehalococcoidia; order Dehalococcoidales; family RBG-16-60-22; genus E44-bin89. The sequence goes on from CBFDCY010000006.1 coordinate 2,416, forward strand.
TAGTGCACCTCAAAAGGAAGAAGGTTGTAGAGCAGCGCCGGATAAACGCCAATGGCAATACAGAGCGCTGCTGTCAGACCCATGCCAATATACATTCCCGGCGGCACCGGTTGTGTCTTAACGCCTCGGTCGGTGCTGAACCAGGTGAAATACGGCAGCTTCAAGCCAATGGACAGGAAGGTGCCGATTGAGGCCAGACTTAGCAGGAGGACAATAGCGCCAAGGTGCTCCATTTCAGCACCGTAGATTACCATTGACTTGCTGACGAAGCCACTGAAAAGCGGTACGCCGGAGATGGAGAAAGCGCCAACCATGAAAAATATCAGGGTAGGCCACATTTTCTTGAACAGGCCACCCAGTTCGGTCATCCGGTTGCGGCCGGTGGCATAGAGGACGGTTCCCATACCCATGAACAGCAGGCCTTTATAGAGAATATGAGCGAAGGCATGGGCGGTAGCGCCGTTCACCGCAACCGCGGTACCAATGCCCACGCCACAGACCATATAGCCAACCTGGCTGATAATATGATAGGAGAGGAGTCGCCTGCCGTCGTTGGCCAGGAAGGCGAAGACCACGCCGTAGACCGCCATGAAGGCGCCCAGCCACATGAGCAGTTCCAAGCCGGCAAAGCCTCGGGCGAGCGCGTAGACGGCCACTTTGGTGGTGAAGGCACTGAGGAAAACGCTGCCGGTAACCGTTCCCTCTGGATAGGCGTCAGGGAGCCAGCCATTCAGGGGCGGTACCGCCGCATTGAGTGCAAACGAGAGCAGTATAAGGTAAGAGGCTACCCCGCCGTCGAAATGGGTGAACAGGAGAGAGCCGGTTTGCTGCAGGTGCAACAGGATGCCTGCCATAAGGGCGCTGCCACCGAAGGCATGCACCAGCAGGTAGCGAAAACCCGCTTTTCTGGCTTCCTGCGTCCTTCTGGCCCAGATAAGGAACAGCGAGGATATTGCCATGATTTCCCAGAAGAAAATGAGGGTGAACAGATCGCCGGCAAAGACTACTCCCAGCGAGCTTCCTACATAGAGCATTGCCGCCACCTGTTGCAGAGACTCTTTCACATGGTAGCCATATACGCCGCCAAGAAAGCCCATAATGACGAAGACATAACCGAAAGCCAGGCTTAATCTGTCTACCCGACAGGCCATTAGCTCGTAGTTGAGGAAGGGGAAGGTCAGGCTAGCGCCGGTTTCAAGGTTAATCAGGATAAAAAATGCCAGCGCGGAGACTATCAGAAAGAACGCGGAGCGTATCTGACGCGGCAGCACTGGCAGCAGCACCGCCCCTATTATGTATATTATCGCCAGTGGAAAGTTACTCATGCTCATTATCTTTATCGTAATAGTCCTCGCCTCGCTGCAACCAGAAGTGGCCGAGCAGCTTGGCACCACCGATTATCACCAGGCAGCCGAGGAATCCGAACAAGGAAAAGAAACCCGGTATGTGCGACCACGGGAACACGAAATGCGCGTGTCCCATGACCACTAAAACGTCCAGTATGATGAAGATAATCAATGTGGCCATGAATGCCAGCAACCACTTTCGTTTCACGGGCTACCTCCACCGATAACACTCTGCGCTACGCTCGACGCAAGCTGGAAAAAGTAAGGGACCCGGTCAGGGAAAATCCCCATCAGGATCGAAAGCACGGCCGTTATCGCCAGCGGTACAACCAGCAATGGTGATGCCTCACCAAATCTGGTGAACTTCTGTGACGGAGCGAAAAAGGCGCGAGCCACGATGCTGAGAAGATAGCCGGCATTGAGCAGTCCGCTGAGCAGGAAAATGATGACGTAGGCCATCTGCCCGGCGTCATAAGACCCTTGAACCAGATACCATTTGCTGATGAAACCGTTTACCGGTGGTATCCCGGCCAGTCCCACCGAAGCGATAGTAAATGCGGCCATGGTGACAGGCATCTGCCGACCGATGCCATTGAGCTGGCTGACTTTATCACAATGTGTCCTGACGTGGATGGCGCCAGCGCAGAAAAAGAGGGTTATCTTCATCATCGCGTGGTTGACTATGTGAAGCAGGGCACCAATCCAGGCCCCCGGTGAAAACAGCGCCAGGCCGAGAACAATGTAAGAAAGATGCCCTATTGTAGAGTAAGCGAGACGTGCCTTGAGGTTATCCTGGCGCAGGGCGATTAGTGAAGCCACCAGTATCGTGGCGGCGGTAAGCGCGGCGAGGAATCCGGCGGCGCCGCTATCATTCAACACCGCCGGGCCAATGACAAAGCCAATGGCTCTGGCAAAGCCAAACACGCCGGCCTTGACCACAGCCACGGCGTGGAGAAGCGCGCTCACCGGCGTCGGCGCCACCATCGCCGTCGGCAGCCAGCTTTGCATCGGCATAATCGCCGATTTCACGCCGAAACTGAGCAGGAAAAGAGTGAAAAGCAGGATAACACTACTTTTTGCTACCTGTGCCGGAAGGATGCCGCCAGCCTGGAAATCAACCGTGCCACCCAATTGATAGGTAAGGGCGAGGGCAAAGAGAAGGAACACGCCTCCCGTAAGCAGATAGACCAAGTACTTGCGACCGCCGAAGATTGCTTCCGGTGTTTCTTTGTGCAGGACGAGCGGATAGGTGGCGATGGTCAGAATCTCGTAGAAAATGACCAGCGTTAAAAGGTTGGCGGCAAAGGCAATGCCCATGGTTGCCGAAAGACAGATGGCGAAACTGGCGAAATAGCGTGTCTGCTTGTGCTCTGGAATGCCCCGCACATAACCTATGGAGAAGAAGGTGGTCAATATCCAGAGAAATGAGGCTGAAAGCCCGAAAATGATTCCCAGCGAGTCCACTTTCAACGCCAGCGAAATACCGGGAGAAATAGCAAAAAGGGTTATCGCCGGGCTTTTACCCTGAAGAACCAGAGGCAGCATCGATGCCACCAAGGCAAACTTCGCCAGTGCCGCTATAACCGTCCACGATTCGCGGACGTTAGGTCGTTGATTCGGAATGACGATAAAAACAACGGCGACCAGTGAAACCAGTACCGCAAGCAGCGGTTTCAGCGAATAGACCGTTTCCATCAATTCAGGCTATTTACTCACTTTCTTCACTATGGTAAAAGCGCCACCACAGGTTGCAGTACGTACGAGACAATTAGCGCGTTAATCAAACCCAAAACAATAATCCCTGCGGCCAGCGTTATTATTGGTGTTAGAATTCGGGCGGAAGGTTCTCTGGCCTGCTCCACCACCGGGTCGGCGTCTGGAGGCGTGGTGAAAAGCTTTTCAATCATGCGGAAGAAATAGACTGCGGTCAGCAGGCTACTCGCCAGAATCACGGCGACAAAAGCCCAGTTGTTCGCCTCTATGCTTCCCAACAACAGATACCATTTGCTGAAAAAGCCAGCCGTGGGCGGGATACCCACCATGGATAAAGCGGCCACGGTAAAAGCGCCCATCATCAGCGGCATCTTTCGCCCCAGCCCGGCAAACTGCGGTATGGTATGCAGCCCGGTCTGGTGCCTGATGCCGCCGGCCACCAGGAAGAGGCAGCTCTTCATGAAGGCGTGATTCAAGATATGCAACAGGGCGCCGATTAGTCCCAGCGGGTTGGCCAACCCGATGCCAAGGCCGATGTAGGCCACCTGGGCCACAGTGCTGTAGGCGAGCATACGTTTAAAATCTTTCTGGGCAATTGCCATCACCGAGCCAAAAATGATGCCCACCGCCGCCACCCAGCCAATAACCGTGGTCACCGGCAGTATTTCAATGAAATACTGGGGCTGGAATATGGTGAGCATGAAGCGCACGATAACGTAGCCGGCGACCTCTATCTGTATTGCCGCCAGGATTGCCGCCACCACCGGAGGAGCATAGCTGTGAGCATCGGGGAGCCATACATGCAGCGGGAACAGTGCCAGTTTGATTCCCATACCGACCACTATCAGCGCCACGGCAGCCATGATGGTTGGGGAACCGTAAAGTGGCAGCAGTAGGCTGGCCGCGTCTGCCATGTTGAGTGTGCCGGTGGAAAAGTAGATAAAGCCAATGCCCAGCAGATAAAAGCTGCCCGCAATCGTGCCCAGAATCAAATATCGGAAACTTGCCATCACCGCACGGTCGCCACCGAGCGTTATCAGTGCGTAGCTGGCCAGGGAATATATCTCCAGGAAGACGAAAAGGTTGAAAAGGTCGCCGGTAACCACCACGCCCACCAGCCCGCCTATAAGCAGGAGAAGCAGCCCGTAGACGGGGATGCCACGGCGGGGGGTATGATACAGCCCTGCTTCCGGGGGGTAAATCACCGCAATAAAGCCAATGAACACGATGATAATGACCATGAATGCCGAGAGGTGGTCCAGGACATATTCAATGCCAAATGGAGGCGGCCACCCGCCGAGAAAATAACGCAACTTCCCATCGGCAAGGACACGGCAGAGTCCGACACCGGCAGCCATCAGTGCCAGTGCCATGCCAATCGTCGCTGCCGCGTACGCCCATTTCAGTCGCCATATGCCGACCAGTACCGAAATAAAGCAGAACAGCAATAGTGGCGCGAGGATGAGAATCGGTAAGCTGGACATTTACTCTGAACTCTCTTTCATATTAGCCATTATGGCTTTGTCATCCAGCGTTTTATAAGCTTTATAAATTCGCAGGAGAAAGGCCAGCGCCACCCCGGTCAAGGAAAGCCCCACCACGATACCGGTCAGTATCAGTACATGCGGTAGAGGGTTGATGTATTTAGCCGCCTCCATGCCGAGCATTTCGTCGATAACCGGCACCGAACCACCAGTTTTGGTGGCGCCTTCGATGAAAAAGAGGAAAATAGCGGTCTGGAAGATATTCATCCCGATGAGTTTCTTCAGCAGGTTACGCTTGCCGAGCATCCCGTAGATGCCGATGGCCAGCAGGACTACAATCATAAAGTACACGTATCGGGATAAGAACAGGTCAATGACTACCATCTTTCACCAGCCAGGCAATCGAAAATCAGTACCAGCGTGCCGAAAACAGCCAGTCCGATACCTATCTCCACGATTAAAATGCCGACTGCTCTCAACTCGGCACCGTGTATCCAGAAAAGAGGCAGACTTCCGTAGTCCAAGAACGCCCCGCCGAACATCATGGGGACTATCCCGGCAAGGAAGAAGAGGAGCATACCAATGGCCCCAAGTGCCAGCGCCAGCTTTGGCGAGAATTTTTGATATGCTATTCTGGTACCCAGGTATAGCCTCTGCAGTATGATGCTTACCGCCAGCAGAACGCCTCCCTGGAATCCCCCGCCAGGACCGTAGTGTCCGTGGATGATAACGTACAGCGCAAAAAGCTGAATGAACGGTATCAGCAGGCTGCATATGGTCTGAACAATGATGCTTTGATAATGTTGCTTTATCATCTTTCTTTTCTCTTCATCAGGATAAGGATGCAGGCCAATCCGGCAGTGAAAATCACCATTGTTTCACCCAGAGTATCGTAACCGCGATAATCGGCCAGCACCGCAGTTACGATATTCGGGGTATGAGTGTCTTCTACTGAATCTTCAATATAGGTAGGGGAAACGTGCGTACTCGCCGGGGCCTGTGGGTCAGCATGGTCAGGCAGGCCAACGGTAGCGTAAAGCATCAATGCCACGAATAGCAGCATAATGAGCGCATTAAGCCATCTCAATCTTCCGACCTCCGTCTGGTAAGGAATAGCGCTACGATGAACAGCACTCCACTTATCCCCGCTCCCAGCGTCGCTTCAACGAAGGCGACATCAATCGCCCCCATCTGGCTGAAAAGCAGGGCCACAAAGAAGCTGTAGGCGGCAAGCGCCGCCACCGCTGCCAGAAGGTCATGCAAAGACAGAGCAATAAGCGCGGTTACTATCAGGATTACCAGCAACCAGAAATCTATCTGCCATATCATGACTGCTCAACTCCCTTTGTCTTCTTTTCCATTTTTTGTCGTATCCATGGCTGGTGGCCGGTGCGCAGGGCGGCTCGGGCAATGGCGTGCGTAGCCGTAGGATTGGCAATCAGGACAAAGAATAAAATAAACAGTATCTTCACGGTGTTAAGTTCCCACCCGTTGTAGACGGCCAGGCCGCTCAGCACCAGTATTGAGCCCAGCGTCTCTGACTTGCCCACGGCGTGGGTTCTGGCGTAAAAATCGGGCAGGCGGAGCAGCCCGAGGGCGCTTACCATCAGGAAGAAAACACCGGCCACAATAAGTATTATGGCGATAACTGTTCCAACCATCAGAGTCTTTCCCCTCCCCGGTCGAAGTACTTGCCCAGCACGATGACGATGACGAAGTTTAGCAACGCGTAGGCGATGGCGATATCGATAAACATGTTGACGCGCTCGAAAAGGAACCCGATTAAAATCAGTATGATAAAGCCGTTGGTGCCCACCAGGCCGGCGGCGATAATCCGGTCGAATATAGTTTTCCCCACTGCCACCCGGTACAGTGCGATGGCGGTAAGCACGACGATGAAGATGGTAATCCCCAGAAGGAAAGAGTTCATTGTTCGAGCTCCTTCAAGAAGTGAACCCAGCGGACCTCCGGCCTGGGTTCTTTTTCTTCCAGGTACACCCTGGCGACTTTGCTCTGCATGGTTCCGTCAACAAGCCCTGAAGCCAAAGGTGGCTTCAATGCGTGGATAATATAATTGCCATCCTCAAGACTGACAGTGATGGTTCCGGGCGTCAGGGTTATCGAATTAGCCAGTGTTACCTGTGCCATGCCCTTGCGCATCCGGGTGCGAAAGAGAAGTAATACGGGCTCGATTGGCATTTTGGGGTGTAGCACTAGGTAAGCGACCTGCACGTTTGCCAGGATGATTTGAAGCAGCAGCCAGGGAATATAGAGGAGAAAACGCCATATCTGCCGGAAAACCTGCCCGCTTTTTATACCCAGTTTTTCACCACGCTGCAATGCAAAATAAAAGAGGTCGTTGGTGATAAAGGTGACCAGGGCGGCAGAAACTGCGCCGATGATGATGTATTTTGCCTGGTATCGACCGGAAAGCAGGAGCCAGAAGGCGAACAGGATGACAAACTGCAGAATGATGCTGAACAAACGGTTCTGACCGTGAATCGTGATTCCGGGTACGTTTAGAGTGTCCCCTATCGTATCCGGCGCTTCTTGACTGGCGATATGGATGTGGCTACGTTTTTGCAATGCCATTTATTTATCTGCCATAAGCTTAGACCATGATTATGATTTCTGACTTCCGCTATAATGCTTATAATTGTTGATAATAATACTTATTTGTTGTTTTTGTCAGGAGACTTCATTAAAAAGCTTTCTCAGGTAGGTTACCGACTTTCGGGCAATCGGTTCCGGGTCTCCTTCCGGAACAATAACTACCGACGCCGAGCCTTCAAATCCTTCGTTTTTTAACACGCCGGCGATGTTCGGCCAGTCCAGCGTTTCTTTTTCCGTGCTTACGCCCGGAGGCAGGCGACTTGGCTCGTAAAGATGTATATGTCTGGCCTGGCCTTTGGCAGCTCTGATACCGTGTTCTATTGATGGTTCCACGTTATAGAGCTGATGGGTATCAAGCATGATGCTGAAATTAAGGCTGCCGATTTTTTCGACCATCGCCATGACTTCCTCGTTGGTATTAAATAAGCTGGTGTACTCTACCTCGGCAGGCTCCAGCATAATAATGGCACCTGTCTTTTCAGCATATTCGGTGAGCTCACGGAATATCTCCTCGGCGAGTTTCATTAACTCACCCTTGCTCATTCCCGGTATCCCCATGCCCCGCGATGCACCAAGCCCTACCCTGGCTTTGAAGTAGCCGGCAAAGTCCAGCATGCGTTTGAAACCGGCTATTGATTTTTCCCGGACAGTGATGTCCTCGTGGAGGAGGGCCATTCCCTGGGCGGCAATACGCCCGCTGTTTACCACCGGCATTACGGCGCCAGTTTGTGCCAGCAGGAGGTTGAACAATTCCGGGTCGGGGGTGCGTTCGGGGTCGGGCATGAACTCGATACCATCGTAACCCCAATTCACCGCCATCCTGCCCAGTTCTTCCGGGGTGCCGGTGAGCACCTTGACCACGAAGTCCAGTTGTAACATGTCTGGCGTTGAGGCAAAAAGACAAAATTTTACCCTCGGCATTGGCGCCCTCCGTTAACCGGTTATTTAAATCCTTTCTGTTTCAGCAAATGACCATGCCGCCGTCGACCATTAAAACGTGTCCGGTAATGTAATCGGAAGCCTCGGAGGCAAGAAATATGGCGGCACCGGCGTAGTCTTCTGGCGTGCCAGCTCTACCCCTGGGAATCGTATCCACAAAGCCTTGAAGCACGTCGGGGTGCTCTTTAAAAAACTTGGTGTTTAGCGGAGTTATGGTCACTCCCGGCGCGATGGCGTTGACATTGATGTTGTATTTCGACCACTCAAGTGCCAGCGCCCGCGTCAGTTGAGAAACGCCAGCCTTGGAAATAGCGTAAACCGAGCGAATTGGCTGAAGCTGCTCGGCGATAACTGAAGAGGTATTTATTATCTTGCCTTTTTTCTTTTTCATCATCTCCCTGCCGACAAGCTGGCAGCAGAAGAACATCCCTTTGAGATTCGTATCCATGATGCGGTCCCATTCCTCTTCGGTAAATTCGTCAGCCGGCTTTCTGATGATGATGCCCGCATTGTTGACCAGGATATCTATCTTTTTATAATCACTTAGGACTTTGGCAACCAGTGTCTCAACGGAGGACATGCGACTCACGTCTGTGGCAATGGCCGCCGCTTTGTAACCTTCCTTGGTCAGCTCTGCCGCCGCTTTAAGTCCCTCTTCGGCTCTGCGATTGGCAATAACGACGTTTGCGCCGGCACTGGCCAGACCGCGGGCGATGGCAAAGCCAATGCTCTGGTTTCCGCCGGTGACAATAGCAACTTTACCAGATAAGTCAAAAAGTTCCATCGCTGTTTCTCCTTTCATACAGGGTTCCGCATCTGTTTTTTTGCCATTGTGTCCGGTCTCAATCTACTTGATACTTTCCTGAAATTTTTCCATCTTTTCCTTGAGTACCGGACTTTCCAGGACCTCTTTGTTGACCAGTGTCGTCGGTATCTCACCGCGCACCAGCGTAGCCATCTGGTTCACAATGATTTGCCACATGTGACTGGTCGTCTGGTCGGTCTGGGCCAGAGCATGAGGACTAAGAACGACATTGTCCATTTTAAGTAACGGATTGTCGTTCTGGACCGGTTCCTGTTCAAAGACATCGATTCCGGCGCCGCGTATCCAGCCTTCGTTCAATGCCTTGATAAGTGCCGTTTCGTCAACAATCGGCCCGCGGGCGGCGTTTATCAGGAAGGCGGTCTTCTTCATCTTTTTCAGTTCTTTTTCGCCAATCAGGTGACGCGTTGCCTCGCTAAGCGGGCAGATAATGCAAAGCATGTCGGACTCTTTCAGTACGGTATCAAGGTCGACCAGCTGTACACCAACATCGGCTACATCTTCCGGCTTCAGATATGGGTCATAGGCAATATGCTTCATTTCAAACGGCATAGCCACCTTGAACATCTCGTGGCCGATGTTGCCGACGCCTACCGCCCCCAGTGTTCTCCCCACCAATCCCCAGCCCTGGTAATGCGACTGCTCGGCCCAGCGCCCGGCTCGAACCAGTTTATCTTTGGTGAGGAGACGCATGTTCAAAGCGAGGATGAAGGTCATATACACCACTGCCATCGGCCTTCTTACCGCATCGGGCGTGATAAACAGCATGATGCCAGATTCGCTGACCGCCGGTACATCCAGCCTTTCGTAGCCCACCCCACCCCGGTGCGCAGAGAGGAGCTGGTTATTTCCAGCCAGGCTCTGTTTCATCCACAATGGCCGGAAGGTGGCGACCATGTCAAAACCCTCTATCTGGTCCGGGGTTATCTCTTTCTTGAACTCAGGAATCATTTCGTACTCGATGTTAGGTATATCGTCGAACAACTTAAGTCCCGGTCCAGGTATCCATAACTTCCCCTCTTCATTAAAGAAATCCCTGGTTATTCCGATTCTGGCTTTTCTTCCCAAGACAATTGTCCTCCTTTATGTAAACTGGTCCCCTTTTACGTTTCCTTGACCAACTGGCTTAAACCGAGTTCTTGCAGCTTTTTGGCACTTGGCTCGGTGGTGGTCGTGTCCCAGTCCATTGACTTCAGGTAATCCTTTATCATGGTGTCATCGTCGATGGTGGCATTAGCTAAAGGCCCCTCTTTCAGCGGCGGTTTGCCTACCGCTCTCGGGTTCATAAAGTACTTTAGCGGGTTCAGCCCTTCGCGCAGGTTGAAGAGATGACGCAGGGTGCCGATACGCTCACCAATATCCAGGCAGCTGTCCAGAGCATATTCCTTGCCGGTGACTGCGGTCAGAAAATCGGGGATGAACTGCGATGGGTAGGTTGCGTAGGCAAACAGGCAGATACCGGCAGAGTTAACTATGTGAAGCATGTTGGTGGCTTTCTTTTGAATCTCGCCGGTGTCAGTAAAGTCATATTTGTCCTCTCGTGGGTCGGTGAGGAAATCGACACCCATAAGCCAGGAGCGTCCGCCCTGCGTGTGCCGCCCGGGTGTACCATCCATACGATAGGTCACTGAAAGAGCAGGGACAAATCTAGGGTCGTGGGCCGGTAGTTCCTGTCCCTGGACATGGACTGCATACTGTTCCGACCCTTTGCCGATTTTCTCAGCGGCATACCTGACGCCATCGGCCAGCAGCGCACCAATACCTTCACGTTTGGCTATTTTCTCCATCAGTGTCACAACGGACTTACCATCGCTCCAGCGCAGTTCCATACCGGTATCGGCTTTGGTCAGGATACCGTTTTCGTAGCACTCAATGGCAAAGCCAACGGCAACCCCGGCGGAAATGGTGTCGATGCCATAGACATTGCAGATATCGTTGAACCGGATGATTGACTCCAGGTCATCATTGAGGCACAGTGTTCCTGCCATGCACAACGTCTCGTATTCAGGCTTATGAGAAACCTCAGCCCGACCCGCTTTAGGCTTCATATGCCCGCCACAGCGGATGGGACATTGCCAACAGCCATATTTTCTCTCCTGCTCGGCAATCACTGCATCATCGCTGATTTTCTTGGCATTGGGGAAATCTATCTCGCCGGCGCCGGCCCAGTTCTTCACCGGCGAATCACCACACATGGCACTTGCTTCGGTAAGTCCGGCGGTTCCATATTTACTCAAAACTTCTCCCAGACCTTTAACCTGTTTCATCCATGTGCGCCTGAGTTGAATGGCCTTATCTCCGTCTGCTATGGGCACTTTCTGGTTACCTTTAACCGCGATAGCCTTGAGTTTTTTCGAGCCCATGACAGCGCCTACACCCGACCTGGCCGCAGCGCGCCCTTTCTCATTGATTATGGCGGAAATAAGGCTCAATTGCTCCCCGGACGGACCAATGCAGGCGACGCTCGATTCCTTGCCATGGGCTTCCTTCAGAAGGTCTTCCGTTTCCAGGCAGTCTTTACCCCATAGATTGCCAGCGTCTTTTAGCTCCGGTTTGCCATTTTCGATATAGAGATAAACTGGTTTCTGGGAAGCACCGCTGAAGAAGACACCGTCAAAGCCGGCAAATTTTAAATGCGGTCCAAAATCACCGCCGCAGTTGGCGTCGCCCCAGGTACCGGTGAGAGGTGATTTGCAAACAACCACAAACCGGCCGCTGCACATTGTCGGGGTGCCGGTCAGCGGGCCGGTCAGGAAGCCCAGCATGTTATCCGGGCCGAGGGGATCAACCCGTGGTTTCATGCGCTCGTAAAGAATCTTGGCTCCGATACCATAGCCGCCCATGAAATCGCGGCAGAGCTCTTCCCCGAGCTCCTCTTCCTTGCAAACCCCGCTCGATAAATCTACAAAAAGTAACTTGCCCATATAGCCTCTGGTCATGATTACCTCCTTTAAAGAGTAGAATTTCTAGACAAGGATAATTCCATAGACTGGCTTTTGTCAAATTGCAGACTTTACGGAAAGGAAAAACGACTGCCTTGAAGCATGGTTGCGTTTTAAGGTAGAATTTTCTAGGCTATGGAGAGGTGTCCGAGTGGTTGATGGTGCCGCTCTCGAAAAGCGGTCTCCGTGTTTAGCGGAGCGTGGGTTCGAATCCCACCCTCTCCGTTTTACAAGTGAAATAACTGGCTTGACAAGCTGTTATATAGTGCAATAATTATTCTGGGAACTCGTTTGCGGAGAGGTGCTGGAGTGGCCTATCAGGCACGCCTGGAGAGCGTGTGTAGCCTTGGCTACCGTGGGTTCGAATCCCACCCTCTCCGCCATCAGATTTCCTTTAGAGAGCGCCTCACTGGCATTTTATCTGCGCTAGCACCGAGGTCACTATCCGATTGTCTACACTATATCGCTATGCTAGAATTGCCTTGAAGATGACAGACAAAGAAATCAAATACTGGGTGGGTTTCAGCCTCATCCCCGGCATCGGCCGGGTGCGGTTTGCCCAGCTTGAGAACCACTTTGGCAACCTCAGGGATGCCTGGCAGGCGACATCTGCCGAGCTGAAAAAGGCTGGCCTCGACCGCAATGCAGTACAAGCGATTACCACCTGGCAGCCCAAAATTTCTCTGGACGATGAGATGGAGAAGCTGGCCCACTATGGGGTGAAGGTTTTCAAGTATAAAGATGAAACGTACCCATCCCGGTTAAAGGAAATATATGACTACCCACCGCTGCTGTACGTCCGGGGTGAACTGCTGCCAAAGGACGAATGGTGCCTGGCTGTGGTCGGCACGCGCCGGGCGACCGTTTACGGGAGGCAGGTAACGGAGGAAATCGTGTCTGACCTGGCGCAGAGCAATATCACCGTGGTCAGCGGCCTGGCCAAAGGTATAGATACTATAGCCCATCAGACAGCACTGGATGCGGGCGGCAGGAGTATTGCCGTTTTTGCCTGCGGGCTTGATACTGTTTATCCCGGCGAAAACGCGGACCTGGCCCGGAAGGTCATGCAGCAGGGCGCTCTTATCAGCGAATATCCCCTGGGCACAAAGCCAAGGCCGGACAATTTTCCGCGGCGAAATCGAATCATGAGCGGGTTGAGTATGGGCGTGCTCGTCGTTGAGGCGGATGAGGCCAGTGGCGCCATTATAACAGCACAATTTGCGCTGGAGCAAAACCGTGAGGTATTTGCCATTCCTGGCAGTATCCTTTCGCCGGCCAGCCGGGGCACCAACCATCTGATTCAGGAAGGCGCCAAGCTGGTGCGGGACTATACTGATATTCTGGAAGAACTTAACCTGATGACGGTAACGCGTCAGATGGAGATGAAAGAAATATTGCCCGCTTCGGATACGGAATCCCTGCTGTTAAAACACCTCAGTGCCGAACCAACTCATATCGATGAGGTATGCCGCAGCAGCGGGCTGCCGGTATCTACAGTCAGCAGTGAGCTGGCGATGATGGAACTGAAGGGCATGATAAAGCAAATGGGATCGATGAGCTATATTCTGGCCAGAGAGGCCAGAGAGGAATATCGGGTGAGAGTGGATTAATAATATGGCCAAAAATCTGGTTATTGTAGAATCACCGGCGAAGGCCAGGACTCTGCTTAAAATACTGGGTGGCAGCTACAATATTAAGGCATCTTTAGGCCACGTAAGAGATTTGCCCAGAAGTGACTTGGGTGTGGACGTGGAAAATGGCTTTGCTCCCAGATATGTAGTGCCGAAGGTGAAAAATAAGCTTGTTAATGAGCTGAAAAAGGCTGCTAAAAACGCATCCACGGTTTATCTGGCCACCGACCCTGACCGTGAGGGAGAAGCCATCGCCTGGCACCTGGCTGAGGTAATTAAAACGAACAGCAAGCCCTGCCGCCGCGTCGTCTTCCACGAAATAACCGACGAAGCGGTCAAGCAGGCGTTTCAGCATACCCGGTCCATTGATATGCAGCTGGTCAATGCGCAGCAGGCAAGGCGCGTCCTGGACAGGCTGGTCGGCTATAAATTGAGCCCTCTGCTCTGGAAGAAGGTAAGACGCGGTCTTTCTGCGGGGAGAGTACAATCGGCCGCGGTAAAAATTATCGTCGACCGCGAGCGTGAGATACAGGGTTTCGTGCCGGTGGAGTACTGGACGATTGAAGCCGAACTGACCAAAAAGGCAGGCAAAATTCCGTTTAGAGCTACGTTAATCTGCCTCATGGATGGCACCAAGCCGGGCATTCCCGATGAACATGAAGCCGGACGGGTTAAGGCGGAGATGGAGCAGGCGAACTATCGTGTCCACAAAGTGGGCACCAAGAAAGCGACCCGTCAGCCCGCTCCTCCCTTTACCACCAGCACTTTGCAGCAGGAAGCGTGGCGTAAGCTGCGCTTCACGGCCAAGCAGACGATGGCTATCGCTCAGCAGCTTTATGAAGGTCTGTCCATTGGCGATGAGGGCAGCGTGGGTCTCATTACCTATATGAGAACTGATTCAACAAAAGTCGCTGCGTCTGCAATCGCCGAAACCAGGGATTACATAGGTCAAAAATACGGGGCGAAATACCTGCCGCCGCGCGCTCGTTTCTTCAAGACGACTGCCAGAGGAGCACAGGAAGCGCACGAGGCCATCCGCCCCACCCGCATACCCCGGGAGCCGGCGCTGATTAAGAAATATCTGAACGCTAGCCAGCACCGACTCTACGACCTTATCTGGAAACGCATGGTGGCCAGCCAGATGGCGGCCGCTATCTTCGATAATACCAGCATTGACATCGAAGCTAAACGCCCGAAAGCCAGCTATTTGCTGAGGATAACCAATTCGGTGAACGTGTTTCCCGGATTTATCGCCCTCTACAGCGAGAGTAAAGATGAAGCGGATGAAGCTGAGAAGAAAGATAAACTGCCGGCGCTGCGGAAAGACGATGATTTGAATCTTCTGGGGATATACCTGGAGCAGCGCTTCACCCAGCCGCCGTCTCGCTTTACCGAAGCCACGCTGGTCAAGATGCTGGAGCAATGGGGCATCGGCCGTCCCAGCACCTACGCACCCACTCTTTCCACCATTCAGGACCGGGAATACG
>CBFDCY010000007.1:0-17375 GCA_965603425.1 uncultured Dehalococcoidia bacterium
ATATCCATTCGTCTATAATAGACCTTTGAAAGGAGGCAAGCGGCCTCCGCCTTTTTCACTGGCTACATGGGGTTCAGGTGGTCGTCGGTTCAAATCCGACCACCCCGACTTTTTAAAAATGCTTCCTCCGCCACTGCCTCCAAACTGAACCGGTTTTTGGGAGTAGGTCAGGCCGCCGACAGTTCAGGCTTGGTATACGCTTCGTTCTCCTGTCGCGCCGGGTGGCTCTGGGCGCTGTAGTCTTTAAGAACCGACTCGCCCCGCATTTTATCCAGCTTGCCCTGCTTGGAGAGGCGCTCGTAAATCATCACCCAGGCGCAGTTCCGCTCCGGGCTGGTCTCGCACTTACCGTCTTTATAACCGCCGCAGGGTCCATTGACCAGGCTCTTGGCGCACATGGTCATGGGGCAGATGCCGCCATAGTCGGCCAGCAGGCAGTTGCCGCAGGCGCGGCATTTCTCCAGCCAGAGGCCTTCATCAGCCGTTACCCCGATGAAACGGGTGTTTACCGCCGGAATTATTGGCATATCATCCAGTATCTCGGCGACGAACTGCACCCCCGCCCCGCAGGCCATGGACAGAACAGTGTCATATTCCCTCATCTTCTCGATTACCGGCTCGATATACTCACGGTCGCACTGGCGCTGGATGGTCAGCTCACCGATTTCAACCTCTCTGCCGTCCAACTTGTTGGCCATCCTGAGTTCCGTTGCCAGCAGCTCTACTTCCTTCTCGCCACCGGCCTGGCAGACACTGACACACGTGCCACAGCCAAGTACCAACAGTTTATTGCAGTCCTTGATTTTTTCCTTTATCTCTTCAAAAGGTTTCCTCTCGGCAACTATCATGGCTTCACCTTCTCCTTTTTCAGAGGGCTGGGGCCCAGATTTTTTGCCCGTTCCGTCATCTCGTTGCAGGCAGCGGCAAACAGCGGGGCATCGGAGGCACCCATATTGAACATCTCGACACGTTCCGGCTCGATGCCCACTTCTTCGAGCAGCTTCTTGGCCTGCTCAACCTTCTTCTTGGCTCTGAGATTTCCTTCCAGGAAATGACAATCGCCTTCCTCTCAGCCAGCCACGAAGACAGCATCAGCGCCGTCTTCAAACGCCTTGAGCAGATGGAGGGTATCCACCCTACCGGTGCACTCCAGCTTGACGATGCGCACGTTGGGGGCATACTCCAGGCGCATGGAACCAGCGAGGTCAGCAGCCGAATAGGCGCAATAATGACAGCAGAACCCGACTACCTTCGGCTCATATTCTCCGGCCATGTCAACTCCTTTCCCTTAACTCCCGGCCAGAACCGCCGTCTTGGCCGTTACCTGTACATCTTTGTAATGCTGTACCGTAATCGCCTTGCGCGGGCACAGGCTGGCGCAGATACCGCATCCCTGGCAGGCTGCGGCTTCAATGCAGGCCACCCCTTCCTCGTTTATCCTGGGGACACCAAACGGGCAGGACCGCACGCAGGTAAGACAGGCGACGCACCGGTCCTCGTCCACCACCGAGACTATGCCGCCGACCATCAGGTACGGCTTGGAGAGTATGGTCATCGCCCGCGACACCGCCCCCCGGGCCTGCACGATTGACTCCGAGATGAACTTGGGAGAATGGGCCAGCCCGCACAGGTACATTCCCTCGTTGACGAAGTCCAGCGGGCGCAGCTTCATATGCGCTTCCATATAAAATTTGTCTTGGGTGAGCGGCAGCTTCAAGCGGCTGGCAAATTCCTCGGCGTCGGCCTGGGGACGAACCGCGGCGCTCAGCACCAGCAGGTCAGGCTCAAGCTGGATTTCCGCCCCCAGCACCTCATCGTAGACGCTTATTCCCAGTTTACCGCCTTCTTCAACCACTTCCGGTTTCCTCTCCACGTCATAACGGATGAATATCACTCCTTTTTCCCGCGCCTGACGATAGAGCAGCTCGTTCATCCCGTAGGTGCGTATATCGCGGTAGAGTACATAGACCTCGGTATCCGGATTAAGTTCTTTTAATTTCAGAGCGTTATTTACCGCCTGAGTGCAGCAGATGCGACTGCAATACATGTGCCCCTCTTCCCGCGAGCCGACACACTGTATCATTACCACTGAATTCAGTTTTTTGGCCTCGTCACTGTCTCCAGCAATTTTTTCTTCAAGCTCAAGCTGGGTGAGCACCCTGTCCGACTGGCCGTATAAATATTCGGTGGGTTTATATTCTGCGCCGCCGGTGGCCAGTATGACCACGCCGTGCTCCACCTCCACAATCTCCCCGCTCTCAGTGGTTATTTCAGTGGTGTAGTTGCCCAGGTAACCGGACACTTTCTTTACCCCGGCGCCTTTATAGATGGTGAGCTTCGGCTCTTTTTCCACCTGTTCGATGAGGGAAGCAAGCAGCTGCTGCGGGTCGGAACCATCCGCCGTGTAGCGAATGCGCCGCAGGTTGCCGCCCAGTTGCTTCTCGCGTTCCACCAGAACCGTCTCATATCCCTGCCCAGCCATCTCCAGGGCAGCGGTCATTCCGGACAAGCCACCACCGATAACCAGCCCCCGCCGCTTTACCTCTGCGGTATGCTCATGGAGTGGTTCCAGCGTGGTAACCCGCGCCACTGCCATGCGTACCAGGTCCTTGGCCTTGTCGGTGGCCTCCGGCATATGGGTGGCATGCACCCAGGAACACTGGTCGCGGATATTGGCCATATCGAAAAGGAATTTATTCAGGCACCCCTCGCGGATGGTATCCTGGAAAAGAGGCTCGTGGGTGCGCGGGCTGCACGAGGCAACCACCACCCGATTCAGCTCCTTCTCCTTGATGGCATTGATAATCTTGCTCTGCGTATCCGTGGAGCAGGTGTACAGGTTCTCCTCAGCGTGCACCACATGCGGCAGCGTGCTGGCGTACTCGGCGACGCCGGGGACATCCACCACCCGGGCGATATTTGAGCCGCAGCGACAGACGAAAACGCCGACTCTCGGCTCCTCCTCGCTGATGTCTTTCTCCGGCGGATATTCTTTTTCCGTTACCATGGTGCCACGGGCTTCGGCGATTT
This sequence comes from uncultured Dehalococcoidia bacterium, assembly GCA_965603425.1. Classification (GTDB taxonomy): domain Bacteria; phylum Chloroflexota; class Dehalococcoidia; order Dehalococcoidales; family RBG-16-60-22; genus E44-bin89. Next base: position 3,031 of record CBFDCY010000007.1, read on the forward strand.
CTTTAGAAGCCAGGCAGGCAGCGCTCGAGGCGTTCATCACCGACTCAGGGATGTCCATCGGGGCGTCAAACGCCCCGGCAACGTAAATGCCTTCCTGCGAGGTGATGTTGGGTGCCAGCTCGTCAGTTTGACAGAAGCCGAACCTGTCGCGTGCTATGCCGAGCTTCTCCGCCAGCTCACCGGTGCTCGCCGAAGGTTGCAGTCCGATGGAGAGGACAACCATGTCGAACTCTTCCGTTACCTTCTCGCCGTCCTCGCCGGCACATTCGATAAGCAGATTATGGCTCTGCTGTAACTCTTTTACTCCCGAAGGAATACCTTTCACGTAACGGATGCCGAACTTGTTCTTGGCCGATTCATAATATCTTTCAAAGCCCTTCCCAAAGGCCCTGAGGTCATTGTAAAAGATGGTGGGCTGAATGGTGCTCTCGTGCTCACGGGCGATAATGGCCTCCTTGGTGGCGTACATGCAGCAGACCGACGAGCAATAATCGTGGTCGCAGGTCACATCCCGCGAGCCGACGCACTGAATCCAGGCAATCTTGACCGGGTGATTGCCGTCGGAAGGTCGCTGCACCTGTCCCTGGAACGGGCCGGAGGCAGAGAGGACACGCTCAAAATCGAGGCTGGTCAGCACGTTGGGCATCCGTCCGTAGCCATACTCGCTCTTTATCCTGGCGTCAAAGGGCTCGAAGCCGGGCGCCAGCACCACCGAACCCACCTGGAGCTCGACCTCTTCCTCCTTCATCTCATGGTCGATAGCCTTCGCCTGGCAGACAGCCACGCACTGCAAACATTCGCTGCAGAGGCCGCAGTCCAGACATCGCTCCGCTTCTTTCACCGCTTCCTCTTCGGTAAACGTATCCACTATCTCATCGAAGCCGGAGAGCCTTTTCTCCAATTCAATGTACTTCGTGTCCAGCCTTGCCTTCTTTTCGTGTTTACCCTCGGGCAGCGGCGCCGGCTCATCTTCCTTTGCCTCACGGCCTTCTTTGAGGTCCAATTTATTGAGGTAGCGGTCGATGGATATGGCCGCCTCGTGGCCGTGCTTTATGGCCTCCACCGCCGACTTGGGCCCGGTAACGCCGTCGCCGCCGGCGAAGATGCCCGCCTCATCGGTGGCCAGCGTCAGCGGGTCGGCGATTAACCAGCCGCCGCGCGTGGCCTTGATGCCGGTGTCCTCAGGCAGCACGGAAAGGTCGGTTGCCTGCCCGATGGCGATAATTACCGTATCGCCATCAACCGATGTGGTTACACTTTCGTCAAAGGTCGGGCTGAACTTGCCCTCGCTGTCAAACACGGCGGTGCACTTCTTGAACTCTGCACCCGTCACGGCGCCGTTCTTACTTAATATCTCCGTTGGTCCCCAGGAGTTCATGATTTTTACGCCCTCTTCCACCGCCTCTTCTACCTCCCAGGGGTGAGCGGGCATTTCTTCAGCGGACTCAAGACAGACGGCAGTCACTTCTTTGGCGCCAAGTCGCCGCGCCGTCCTGGCTACATCCATGGCCACATTGCCGCCGCCGATGACCACAACCTTATCCCCGATGTCGACCTTCTTCCCCTGGTTTACATCCCTGAGGAAATCCAGAGCCAGCCGCACCTGCGGCAGGTCAACGCCGGGAATGGGCAGGCTGCGGCTCTGCTGCGCGCCTATGGCCAGATAAATAGCCTTGTAGCCCTGTTTTTTAAGCTCATCGATACCATTTTTACCGTTCACCGGCGTATTGAGCTTGAGGTCTATGCCTAAATCAACAATATCTTTAATATCGGCAGCCAGCACGTCCTTGGGGAGGCGGTACCTGGGAATAGCCGACCACAGCTGACCGCCGGGCTCAGCGTCTTTCTCAAAAACGGTCGTTGGATAGCCGAGCTTCACCAGGTCGAGGGCGCAGGTGAGACCGGAAGGCCCGGCACCGACCACTGCCACCTTGGGTTTCGATTTATCAATCACCGGCTTTTCTTCCGTCGGAACTTCACCATCTTTCCTTTTCTGCCGGACTATATCAGCGGCAAACCTCTTCAGCGGGGCAATGGCCACCGGCTCATCTACCTCGTTGCGGTTGCACTCCTGCTCACAGGGGTGGTGGCAGATTCGGCCCAGCACCGCCGGCAGCGGTATCCACTGCTTGATGTGGTCCAGGGCTTCTACGTACTTGCCCTTGGAGATAAGGGCAACGTAACCCTGCCCGTTGCAGCCCGCCGGACAGGTGAGCTTGCAGGGCGGACGTGCCGCCTTGCTGATGGCCACGGCGCTGGGAATTGCCTGCGGGTATCTCTTGTTGATTGCCTTGCGGGTGTTCAGCCCCTGCTCGAATTCATTTATCAGGTCTACGGGGCAGGCATCAAAACAGTCGCCGCAGGAACTGCACTTTTCAATATCAACGTAGCGTGGCTTCTTGAGCACCTTAACTTTGAAGTTGCCCGCTTCCCCTTCCAGCGCCTGCACCTGGGAATTGGACAGAATCTCGATGTTCAAGTGCTTGTCCACCTCTATCAGCTTCGGCGAAATCATGCACATGGAACAGTCATTGGTAGGAAACGTCTTGTCCAGCTGGGACATTCGGCCGCCAATCGAGGTGGTCTCCTCGACCATATAAACTTTAAAGCCGGAGTTGGCCAGGTCGAGGGCGCTCTGCATGCCGCAGATGCCGCCCCCCACCACCATCACCGCACCCACTTTGTGTTGATTTTGCTCTTTTGCTTTGCCGTTCCTGGCCATTATAAAAGACCTTTCTCTCTCAGCAGCGGCCTGGGGTCGACGAAATGCCGGGCAAACCACTTATCTGCTTCCGGAGCGCCAAAGGCCAGGCCCATGAGCTCGGTGGAGTAGATAATCGGCACGTTATACTGTTTCCCTGCCTGCGCCGAAATCTCGTCCTGATGTGTATCCAGATTTGACTGGCACATCGGGCATGCCACCGCGATGGCGTCGGCCCCGGCCTCCTCGGCCATATCAAACAGCTTCTGTATCATTTTCCAGGCCACTTCGGGCATGGTGAGCACATGTTCAGCGCCACAGCAATCGGTCTTATAGCTCCAGTTCTTCACCTCAGCGCCCAGTGTTTTCAAAATATTGTCCATGGACTCGGGATTGTCCGCGTCAGCGGCGTCCGTAATGCGGAGAGGTCTGGTAATCAGGCAGCCGTAGTAGCAGACCGTTTTCAGCCCACTCAACGGCTTGCTGACTTTTTCCAGAATCGCTTTCTCTCCCAGTTCCTCCCATATGAAGTCAACGAAGTGTTTTATCCTGAAATCGCCTTTGTATCCGCCGTTTACCCCTTCTATCTTTGTCCCCGCCCGCAGGGCTTTATCAGCGTGCTTTAATCTGGAGTAGCAGGCCGCACAGGGCACTACCATATCAAGGCCCGCCTTATCCGCGGTCTCCAGGTTGCGGGCGGGCAGGGCCAGCGCCAGCATATCATCGGTGGCATGCGCCGAGGCGGCACCGCAGCAGGTCCAGTTCTCAAGTTCTTTCAGGTCGATACCCAGTATCCGGGCTACCGCCGCCACGGACTCGCCATATTCCCGGGCGATGCCCTCAATGGAACACCCTGGATAATATGAGACCTCCATGCTTACCCTATCTCTTCACTTTCTTAAATATATTCTTCACCTGCCGCCCGGCTCTGACCCTTGGTGGCAGGAGCTTTATCTTGCCCCGCTTGAACATGGCCATGCCGGTCCCCGCCTGCTTGCGCAGACCGCTCACACCGCCGCTTCTCAGCGTGTATTCCACAGCCATCTCCGGCTCGTGGACGCGACCGTGCCTCCGCAACGAGGCCAGAAACGCCGCATGGAAAGTAGGGGCATTCTTCTGCACCACCTTTATCCCTTCACGCTGGGAAAGCTGCCTGAGGGCATCCATAACATGGGCGATATCAATATCATTGGGACAGCGGGTGGTGCAGGTCTCGCAGGAAGCGCAGACCCATATCGTATCGCTGCGGATTGCTTCATCCAGCAGTCCCAACTGAAGCATCCGCATCAGCCGGTGAGGCACCACATCCATGGCAAAAGTCACCGGGCAGCCATTGGTGCACTTCTCACATTGAAAGCAGGCAGCTATCTTCTGCCCGCTCAAATCCTCAATTTTCCTCCGCAGCGACGGTCTGGGAGAAATTTTCTCCGGTATTTTGGCTACGGTCAATTTCCTCCTGCTTTCTGACGGTACACGGCAATATGCATCGTTAGCTTAATGTTCAACCGCACACAGCGTACTGTCACGACAATCGGTTTCGGGCGAGATACGAATTATCTGTCATGCCCGTCAGGATACGTCAAGCCCGGCTCTTTTCAGATATTTCTCTACCCTTTTCAGCAACTCTTCGGGGCTCACCGGCTTATCGATATAGTCCTCGGTCTCCATAGTGAGTCCGCCGCTCATGGCAATAGAGCTTTCACCGCCCTTTTCCACATAGCTGGTCAGCATGATAACCGGAATGTTTTTCAGCCCGGCATCTTTTTTCAACTGCTCCGCAGTGGAAAATCCGTCCTTCACCGGCATGATAACATCAAGAATAATCAGGTCCGGGCTTTCCTCCCTCGCCTTCCGCAGTCCATCATCGCCATCGTATGCTACGATTACCTCATAGGGTTTGCTTTCCAGGACTATCCTGGTCGCCTCAACGAAATCAGGGTCGTCATCGATGAGAAGTACTTTCGGTATCTTGGTCATGGTTGCGCCCTTTCCACAGAAATTCGATTGCTAGGCCTTTTTCTTTTTGCTCACCAGCTGCTCCACGCGCTCCAGAAGGACCTCTGGATTGATGGGCTTCTCCACGTAGTCATCGACATTGAACTCAAGCGCCGTTTCCAGTTCATAGCGTCTTCGACTGGCTTCCTCACGTACCGAACTCAGAATCAGGATGGGGATGTGCCGATATTTCGACCACCTTCCGTCTTCCAGCTCCTTCAACACGGCAAAGCCGTCCATCTTGGGCATGAGAAGGTCTATAATCATCAGGTCCGGCTCTTCCGCCCGCAGTGCTGCCAGGCATTCGATACCATCACAGGCTGTCACCGTCTCATAGCCCTTCGTTTCCAGAAGCATGGTGACGACATCGCGAATGTCAGGGTCATCATCGACGAGCAGTATTTTATACGCCATTTCTGACCTCCTTAAAATTATAGCACGGGCTTTTTACCCATTGCCAACTTCCAATTTACGTTTTATGGCCTTTGGCCTGCTCCTTTTGGCTCTGTTTCTTCCCGGCAATAACCAGGCTCTTCGGCAGCGTCAAGGTGAACTTGCTTCCCCGGCCTTTCTTATCCTCCGGGTTAGGGCTTTCGGCCCATATTTTACCGCCATGTGCCTCGACCACCCTACTGACAATGGACAACCCCAGCCCGGTGCCGGCCTTTTCCCGGTCGCTGCCGCGATAAAAATCATCGAAAATCTTGGGCATGTCTTCGGTGCTGATGCCAGTGCCTGTGTCCATGACCTCAGCGCAAATATCGCCTTTCTGCTCGGTAATCCTTAGCAGGATATCACCATCTTCGGGAGTGAACTTGATGGCGTTGACGAGCAGGTTGGTGATTGCCTGCTTCAGGCGTACACCGGAGGCTTCGAGTTCCGGCAGGGATGCGGGCATCTTGGTACTGAGCTTTATATTCTTATCCGCGGCCAGGGCGCGTACGTTTTCCATCGAATCCTTCACCACCCGAGAGAGGGACACCTCCTCCATTTCTTGGACGATTTGCCCGCCCTCAATGCGGGAGATGTCCAGCAGGTCACTGATTAACTCCAGTTGCTCGGTTATCCGTGTGCTGCTTCTGCCCAGCATCTGCCTTTGCTTATCGGTCAGCTCACCGGAAAAGCCGCCGAGCATGAGCTGGATATAGCTCTGCACGGCAGACAGAGGGGCTTTGAGGTCGTGCGACGCTATCGCTAGAAAGCGGAGCAGGTGCTGCCTGCCTTCCTCCAGCTTGGTCACTTCCTGACTCGCCTCTGCCAGCTCCCGCGTCTTTTCCGTCAGCCCCTTCTGCTGCAGGGAGACCACCTCACGCTGCCTTTTCCGCAGCTCTCCGGATACGCTGGTAACCATGTATGCGGAAGCGTACAGGCAGGTAGACAGCGCGATGAGCACACCTACGATATAAGAGCCCTGCTGGTGAAGGTTAGCCGCCGCAAAGCCCTCCAGATGAACGTGGGGGATTACCTCGTAGTATTCCAGCCCGACCAGCAGCAGCACCAGAAAGATGGCCCAGGTAGCAACCAGGTAGGCGACGCGGTAATGCAGCAGTATACCGGCGAGAATCACGTGGAAGACAAAATAAAAAATAAAGAGATTTTCAATGCCGCCAGTATAGTGCAGAAGCACCGTGAGCACTGCCAGGTCTACGATGATATGTATGTTACCGGTTGCCCTGGCCCTCTCAATCAATGGAGAGGTGACCTTCGGTATGATAAGCAGGCGGCGAAGAGGCACGGCGAATACTGCCGGCAGTGAACCGCGGTCTTCAACATCCAAGTTCTTTGCCTGGTAGAGAAAGAAAAAATTGTAGAGGGTCACAACGACACATATAATGTAGATAGGCACGAGGGAAAACTGGATGTGAAATACCTGAGTGGCAACCAGGCTGGCAATGAGAACGCCGGCAATCGCCAGCCATCTCATCTTGACGAAGACGCCAATTCTCACCACCAGGGCTGATTCCTCTGGGGTAAGCCCGGGGTTCGCTCCTTCTCTGGGTGCGATACGACCACCTGATTCAGTGGCCATCATATACCTCCAAGCCTATTCTATACTGCCGAACTTAGAGCGGCAAGGTTGGCCAACGTCTGGCTGATAACCAGTATCGTCTTTACCTTATATAAATTGTTAAATATTATGAGAGTCCGGCAGCATCAAGCACTTCCGGGACTTTTCTTTCCCAGCCAATGGCCATAATGTGTACGCCCTGACACATCGATTTCATCTCTTTGATGAGACGGGCAGCAATCTCAATGCTTTTTTTCGCCCGGTCCTCGGCTCCGTCCATCTCCTCAATCAGGTTATCCGGTACATGCACACCGGCCACGTTCTTATTCATAAACCGTGCCATACCGGCGGATTTTAGCAGCACGATTCCTACCATCACCGGCACTTCCAGATAAGCGGTTGCTTTCATAAATTCCTCGAACTTCTTCGGCTCGTATACCGCCTGTGTCTGGATGAACTGCGCACCGGCTTTCACTTTTTTCTCCAGCTTGATGATTTGCGGCTCGACCGGTTCTGAGGCCGGGGAAACCACCGCCCCCAGGCAGAACTTGGGAGAACCCTCCAACTCTTTACCCGCCAGGTCTTTCCCCTGCTCCAGTTCTTTCGCCGCCTTAAGCAGAGACACCGAATCAAGGTCGAAGACAGGCTTGGCCTGAGGATGGTCACCGAGAGACACGTGGTCGCCGGTCAGGCAGAGCACATTTTCAATGCCCAGAACATGGGCACTGAGCAGGTCAGATTGCAGAGCGATGCGATTTCGGTCCCGACAGGTTATCTGAAAGACTGGTTCCAGGCCTTTCTGTTTAAGAATGCAGCAGGTGGCCAGGGAGCCCAGCCTCATCGCCGAACTCTGCTGGTCAGTGGCGTTAATGGCGTCCACTTTATCGCGCAGCATCTCGGCTGTTTCCAACATCTCCTGAATTTCAATGCCTTTGGGCGGGCCAACCTCTGCGGTTGCCACAAATTTGCCCTTTTTTACCATATCAACAATGCTCATTTCCTGATGAGGCCTCCGTCCGTTCGTTGTTTATCGATATATATAATCATTTACTACCTCGGCGTGATACCATTGGATTCACACCGCCAGTTTCGCATTGGCCATAGGTTGCGTCACATTACAATCAAAGTTATTATTGATGGAAAACCATTCTCACTGCGCAGGAAAGCAAAAATGATAATGTTCCGATAATCGTCTGACCGCAGAAAGCAATTGGCGTAGAACCATTAAATATTAAGATACAAATAGCAAGCACAAATGTCAAGAGCGATGGCCCTGGCCATATTGCCAGGTCAGGGAATTGCGATTGTACGGCGATATCAGTTGACCTTCCCTGGTCATTACAATTAAAATTGATTTTGAAAGAGGCGGAGGAAACGACCGTGAGTGCCATTGAAGCCCTGAAACGATGCGAGATATTTATCGGGCTGGACAATGACGACCTGCAGAAAATCGTTGACCTGCCATCCTGCCAGGAGAGGACATACCAGCCCCAGGAGGTCATTTTTTCCGCCGGCCAGGCCGCCGAGCACCTTTACGCCCTCGTTGAGGGCAAAATTGACCTGGTAACCGGGTTACCCACATCATCGGCCAAATCACTTAGCCCAACGCTGATAACAATCATCGGCAAGGGCAGCATTTTTGGCTGGTCAGCCCTCGTGTCACCGCACATTTTCAGCCTCACGGCGATTGCCAAAGCATCGGTGCAGGTCCTGACCATCGGTGGCAGCGATATTCGAAACCTGTTCGAACTCCACCCACATATCGGTTATGAAGTAACCCGGAGCCTGCTTCAGGTCATAGCTTCCAGGTTTCGGACCATAGAGCAACTATTAGTAACCGGCAAGCGTTCAATTCTTTTTGAAGTGCCAAAGTGGACCGGCCGTTGAGTAGGCCAAAGTAATATTAAGGACGTGTTATGGCACAGAGCAACGTTAAGGTAATCGCCTGGGAACCGTTGCAGGAGTTCACCAAAGAAGTACTGCTAAAGGTAGGCATGCCACCGAATGATGCCGCCACTGAGGCTGAGGTTATTGTCTGGGCCAACCGGCGCGGGGTGGACTCCCACGGCGTGCAGCTTTTACCCTGGTACGTTGAAGCCGTAGACATCGGCCATATGAAAGTGAAGCCAGATATAAAGGTTGTCAAGGAGACCCCGGTAGCGCTCTCTATTGAAGCCGACCATGCCTTCGGCGCGGTGGTTACCACCTTCGCCATGAAAAAAGCTATGGCAAAAGCAAAGGAAATAGGTATCGGTTGGGCGTTTATCCGCAGGACAAACCACCAGGGCGCCATGGGATACTATCCGCTGATGGCGGCGGAGAACGACATGGCCGGCATCACCTGGGTCTGTGGCAACACCAGTATGCCGCCCTTTGGCTCCAAATTTCCCGGCTTAGCCAATAACCCCATAGCCATCTCGGTGCCCTCAAAGCGCCACCGCCCCCTGGTACTGGACATGGCAACGAGCATCATTGCTGGCGCTAAACTCATGGTGTTTAAAGATAAAGGGCTTTCCATTCCAGAAGGCTGGGCGCTGGACGAGGACGGTAATCCCACCACCGACCCATGGAAGGCAAAGATTTTATTACCCATCGGCGGCCCGAAAGGCTCCGTCCTGTCACTCATGCTGGAGTGTCTGGGCAGCGTTATCGTGGATTTCCCCAAGGTCGAGCCGGTTGTCCTCGGTAAACAGCCACCGTTTGGCATGGGCACCATGATAGGTAATCCCGACCGCATCCGCCAGCACATCCAGAACAGCGTGGTTGTCGCCATCGATATCGGCACCTTCACCGAATTGGAAAAATACAAAGAGCACATTGATAACATGATTGACGGCATCAAGTCGCTGCCCAAAGCCGAAGGGTTCGATGAAATATTTGTCCCCGGCGAGCCGGAGTGGCGAATCTGGGATGAGCGTACCAAGAATGGTATCCCTCTTCCGGAGAAGACCGCCGATAACCTGAGCAAACTCGGTGAACGTCTCGGCGTCAAGCTGCCGTTAGCTTGAAAAGCAACCGCGGAGCGAATACACTGGTACAGTCTGGGGCAGCTTATGAATTGTAATTAAGGTTGAAAAAAAAATAAGGAGGTTTATATGGCACTGAACGTTACACTCAACTTCAAAAAGGAACTGCAGAAAGGGAAAATTGTCTTCGGGCAGACCATCGGGCCGAGGAATGACCCGGAGAAAACGGTGCAGGCGCTTAAGGACTACGGCTACGACTTCATCATGATGGAGACCGAGCACAGCCTGGTAAATAAAGAAACGATATTTGAGTATATTCGCGTTTCTCGTGAACTGGAGATGCCAATTCTGATGAGGCCCGAGGATAAAGACGGCCACTTCCGGTGCTACATGGATGCCGGCATCAACGGGATGATGCTGCCCTGTGTCAACACCGTAGAGGAAGCAATATTTGCCATCGACCAGTGTTACTTCTCGCCTATCGGACATCGCGGCGCGGGAATCGGCATGAGCCCGTATTTGATGGATTCTCAGAACGTGGCGGATATGCCACTCTCGGACATCTGTGGATACGTGAACGATAACGTCGTGCTCTTTCCAATGACAGAAAGCAAGGAGGGCGTCAGCAACCTGCACCGCATACTGGCTCTTGAGGGCGTTACCGGCACTATCATCGGCACCAACGACCTGGTGCTGGATATTTATGGCACGCCACCGAAGCTGTCGCGTCCCGAGACGGTAATCTCGCAGATAGTAGAGGACAAGCTGCGGGAGATTGGCCATACCTGCAAAAAGATGGGCAAGGTAGGGGGCATCGGTGGTTTTGCCCCGAAGGGGCTGGCCAAATGGGCCAAGGAAGGCTACCAGCTCTTTATGCTGGGCTACGTTATAGACAATAACTACGAAAAACTGAAACCAGCCATTGACGAAATAAAGTCGCTTCTCGGCTCCAGCTAGAAAAGAAGGGGCAAGGGTTTTCCCGTCACGTAATGGGTTGCCCTTGCCTCTCTTGTTTCCTGGCGACAAAAAATCTACAGACGCAGGACGCGCTTGGCGTTTCCTGCCACTATCATTTGCTTCTCCTCATCGGTCAGGGGTAAGCGCAATATCTGCTCCAGCTGCGGTTCTGGTGCGAGCGCCGGGAAATCGGTGCCAAAAAATATCCGCTCAATACCGATTTTATGAAAGATTCTGGGTACGTCTGCTTCCGCCAGTCCCCGGTGCGGGCTGTAAGGCAGGCGGTCCGGCGCGCAGAAGCCCTGGGAGGTGTCAAAGTAGATATTGGGATATTTCTGCGCCAGTTCCACCCTCTCGTCCCACCAGGCCGAGCCGAGGTGAGCAAGGATGATAGTCAGCTTGGGAAAGGTCTCCGCCGCTTTAGCCCAGTTCTTGGGTTCAGCATAATCGACGACTCCCTGCTGCCCCACCATTACCACCGGAGAAGGAAATTCTGACAGGATATGCGGCGTTGGCCACGCTCCTGAGTCAGCCAGCACCGGAAGCCCCATCTCCTGGCATTTCTCATAGGCAGGGAACATCACCTCATCGTCAGGGAAAAAAGAGAACATGCCGGGATGGAGCTTGATACCCTTTGCCCCCTGGCTTGCCCTCAGTTCCACTTCCTTGATCATGCCTTCGGCGCCACCCAGTTCCGGTGAAATACAGCTGAAGGGCAGTAATTGAGGGAAACGCTTGCCCACTTCGCAGCCCCATTCGTTGATTTCACGCATCTTGGGAGCCACCTGCTCGCCTATCTTCTTCTCCGCCTCCCGTCGTTCTTTTTCCGGCAGCGAACCGAGCTTCGCTTTCTCAACAAGCGGGGCGCGGTACTGGCGCCCAATCAGGGTCAGGAAGGCCATCTTGGAGATGCCCTGCCTCTCCATATATTCGACGGCTCTCTCCGGTGTACCGTAGCGGTCACACTCCCTGCGCCCGGCAAACAGCCAGTAATTTCTTTCCTCCTCCGGAGTCCTAGCCAGATGAGCGTGGGCATCAATGATTTCAAATGCGGCCATATGTTCCTCCTTACCGAGTTAATTATGAATGTCTTCGGATACTTTAGGCAGTCAGGGATATTTTGTCAAGAATTCTCTCTGCTTGCCCAACTCAAAGAAAATGAGACCTTATCCGGCAGATATCTATGGTATTGTCAGACAGGATGATTTGTTATAATATATCTGTTATTATATTTATCATCTCTGCATAATCAAGCCGAACTGAAGTCGACTAAGCAGGAAGGAGAAAGAAAATGTCCCGTGAACAATTGCTGGCCGAAGTCACCAAGAAATACGAAGACACCTACCGTAAAAGAACCCGGAAATCCGAAGAAATACTGGAAAAAGCGCATCGCTATATGCCGGGTGGTGATACCCGCACCTCAATCTGGTTTGAACCTTACCCCTTCTGGATAGACAAAGCCGAAGGCTGCCACTTTAATGACGTTGACGGGAACGAGTACATCGACTTCCACAACTGCTACACCACGATGATTCTGGGACACGCCAACCCCAAGGTAGTGGCGGCCGTGCGGGAACAGGCGGCGAGAGGTACCGCACTGGGAGCACTTATTCCCGCCGTGGTGCGCTGGTCTGAACTCGTCTGCAACATGGTCGACTCCGTAGACAAAATAAGATTTGGAAACTCGGGGACGGAAGCGGTAATGATGGGCATACGTCTGGCCAGAGGCCTTACCGGCAAGGACATGCTCCTGAAAACAGACGGTTGCTACCATGGGAGTTATGACCCCGTGGTCTTCCCCTCCGACGCTGCCGGCCTATCGAAAGGCAATCAGGCCGAGTCCATCGTCGTCCCCTACAATGACAAGGAGGCCGCAGGGAAAGCCATCGCGGAAAACAAAGACAAGCTGGCAGCGGTCATCGTTGAGGGAGCGATGGGTGCAGCCGGCATGATACCGCCCCGCGACGGCTACCTTGAGTTCCTGCGCAAGGTCACCCAGGAAAACGGAATACTGTTTATCCTCGATGAAGTAATCAGTCTGAGGCTCGCCTGGGGAGGCGTGCAGAGCATTTATAAAATCAAGCCTGACCTTACCACCATGGCCAAAATCATCGGCGGCGGCTACCCGGTCGGTGCCATCGGCGGGCGTGAGGACCTGATGCAGATGTTCTCCCCCGATATAAGAAAGGTTTACCATGCCGGAACGTTGAACGCCAACCCGATGACCGCCACCGCCGGCGTCGCTACTATGGAGCAGCTCAACGCTGAAGTCGTCGACTATATCAACAAACTGGGCGAATCTTTTGCCGAAGGCGTCCGGGCCGTTTTCAAACGGCTGAACATCAAGGGACTGGTGACCGGACTGGGTTCGCTGCAAAACATCCACTTCCACGACCAGCCAGTAATAAACGGTAAAACAGCCAGGGAAGCAAATAAAGACCTGCTGCACCTGTACTACCTGGCTATGCTGGAAAGAGGTTGCTTCTCGGCGTCGAGAGGGCTTTATGTTATGTCAACTCCAATGACCCAGAAGGAAATCGACACTGCGGTCAAGGCGGTTGACGACGTGATGACCGAACTCAAGCCAACAATTGAAGAGCTATGGCCCGAGCTTATCGGAGCAGCGCCCGAAGTGTAACCGAAATCAAGTCACCGTTTATATCAGAGGCGAATACTTAGCGGCCATTGGTAGTGCCTTGCCAAAGGCAGCTGCGGCATGCAATGCGGTGGCTTGATCACCCATTCCGTCAACTATGCGGAGGCCAACTGGCAACTTTTCTTTTGAGAGTGGCCGGAAAGTACTGGGAAAAAAGTTTCTCATGCCTATTGTCACAGTTATTGACAAAAAGGCATATTAAGTGCTACACTGTCACATATTGCACAAAGTGAAACCTTCTATCAGATGAGTGGCCAGTATGGACGGACTTTCAGAAAAACTGAAGGAACTGCGCAAAAAGAAGGGCTGGACGCAGGAGGATATGTCACGGGAGATGCACGTCAGCCTTTCCACCGTGCAGCGCTGGGAGAAAAAGGGCGGCGTGCCAACCAGACTGGCACGCCGCGAGCTTCAGAGGCTATTCCGCAGGGAAGGCATAGCCCTCAATCCATAAGGTCCAACCGCGTTTCTGGCTACTGCCTGCTTATAATCCGGCCGGTAATTTAACGCCAGACTTTTCCGAAACGGCCCTCAGGTTGCGGATGGTTCCCTCAGGCAGCGGAATCCCATTTTTAGAACGTTCGGTAAAACTTCTTTCCTCCGGCTCGCCGGGGACAAATATCTCGTTGAAACCATCCGCCTTGGGCAGCGCTTTTATACCATCGATAAGGTTATCTATATGCTCCTTATAGCTCTCCAGATCGGTAAAAGTGCTGATGTCTATGGCCGCAACCGTGCTGTTCTGGAGGTGCTTGGGGACATAGTTCAAACGCTCACCGACAGCCTGCTCTTTCTTGCCTTCGGTTGACGGCCCGACCTCGCGCCCGAATAAAACCGGCTCCACCACCGGGTTTCCCGACATGACGCTGGCAAGGCACTCGAACATCATCGCCAGGCCGGAGCCTTTAGGCCCGCCAAAGGGCAGCAGCGCACCGACATTTTTGGGGTCGGTGGTCGGGTTACCTTCCTTGTCCAGCGCCCAGCCCTCGGGGATAGGCATATTTTTGTCCACGGCAAGCCACAGCTTCCCGCCCGCGACCACGCTGGTCGCCATGTCCAGAT
>CBFDCY010000008.1:0-16967 GCA_965603425.1 uncultured Dehalococcoidia bacterium
AATTAGCTGATAGAAAGCATTACATCTATTAAATAAAAATATAAGAAAACGGTTAATTTGTCCCCGCAGGACATACTTTGAGGCATTTGTCGCAGGGAATGAGCTGTCCCTGTTGTTCTTCCATAATCATAACCTGTGAGAGGCACAGGGAGACATCGGTGACTCTATACGGCTCAATGACGTTGACCGGACACGCCTCTAGGCATAGAGAACAGTTATGGCAGACGGGGTTCGGCGGCTCGGAAAGAATCGGTCTGGCTGGCAGATGAAACGAGGCATCCATTTTAATTGCGGCAAAACGCAAACGCGCCCCATATTTATCATGCAGGACTACCGAATGTTTGCCCCGTTTACCTATGCCAGTCTGAATGGCAAGTTCCTTGAGGTTTAGCTGGCCTCGATGAGGATAGCCGTGTCTGCCGAACAATTCAGATGTATATCCTTTCTCCCTGATGAAGCTAACCACTGATTCCAGCAACGGAGACATGTATTTCTCAAAACCAAATAGCTTGATTTCATCATCCGTCCGTCCGAAATCGTCAAGATCGCGTTCCGGTGTCGACTCTAGACCAACGATAATCAATGTACCGTGGTCGGGATGCTCTGCGATTCCAAAAACGTCGAATAACGAGCCGATGAAGTCTGATATCTCCTGTATGGTATCATTCATTATTTACCCTTTACTTTGACCATAAACATATCACAGTGTGTTCAGCACCTCGGACAGCCGCAGCAGATGGAGGTCCAGAGGTTTTTCACCGGTCACGACCTCTGACAGTGGGGTTGGTGTAATCTGTCCCTTGTTCAGGCCAGCCAGCACGCCGAAATTTCCCTGGGCGATATATTCGGTGGCGGCGGCACCAAGCCGGGTCGCCAGCAACCGGTCAAAGGCACCGGGAGTGCCACCGCGCTGAACATGGCCCAGGGCGGTAATTCTCAGGTCAAACCCCGTGTCTGCGTGGTGCTTGGCAAAATAGTTTTCCAGGCCGTGGGCGTTGTACTTGGCACCCTCGGCCACAATAATTAGGGCGTGGGCCTTGCCCCGCTCATAGGCTGTGCGTATCGCGTTGACCACGTCTTCGGCGTCAATTTCGAATTCAGGGATGACAATGTATTCCGCGCCGCCGGTAATGCCCGTCACCAGAGCCAGATAGCCGCAATCGCGGCCCATCACCTCCACGATGAAGGCGCGGTGGTGCGATGAGGCGGTTACCTTGAGCTGGTCTATTGCCACTAGCGCCACATCAAGGGCGGTGTCAACGCCGATAGTGATTTCCGAACCGTAGAGGTCGTTGTCTATCGTTGAGGCCACGCCGACCACCGGGAAGCCCATCTGGGACAGAGCATGGGCACCGGTCTGTGAGCCATTGCCGCCAATGATGACGAGTGCCTCAACAGCCCGTTCTTCAAGGTTATGCAGCGCTTTGCGTCTGCCTTCTTCGGTCTTGAACTCGGGGCAGCGGGAACTGCCGAGAGCAGTCCCGCCCTGCTGGATGATGCCGCTCACGTCGCGGGCACCCATTGCGGCCATGTTATTGTTATACAGGCCGGCATAGCCGTTTCGAATACCCATTACCTCCCAGCCCTGGCTGAGTCCGGTACGCACCACGGCACGGATGGCAGCGTTCATGCCGGGGGCATCGCCGCCGCTGGTTAAAACGCCAATCCGCTTCATTTCTCCTCCTTGACTTTGGTACAGTCGAATGCAGGTTATTTAAGTTTAGGCAAAAGGCCAGCGTTTTGCAATGGGTTAGTGAAACTCTCCTGGTCGGAATCTAGGTAGACTTCACGGTTATGGTGTACGCGCCAAACTCACTCGTAGTGGCAATGTGGGGTTGGCGGCGGTTGATAAGGTTCACCTGGATGACGAGTCAGTCAACGATTTTATTTCCCAGCTTCAAAGGAGGGGAGTGGAAGTCACCTGGTGATTTCCTATAGCAGCCCCAGGAGTGCCTCCAGCCTGGAGTCATATCTCCATACGGCGAAATTATCGAGTCCCAGTTGCTCGCTGATAGTCGGCTTGCCAGAGGCAACCGCCAGCACTTCGTCGAATATGCGTTTGCCCACGCCCTCAATCGATTCTTTTCCTTCCATGATGGTGCTGGCATTTATGTCCATGTCTTCCTTCATTTTGGCCCATGTTTCCGGGTTCCCGGTAACGCGGATGATGGGGCTGATGGCATGTCCGAAGACGCCTCCGCGCCCGGTGGCAAAAACGATGATGTTCACGCCGGCTGCCGCCATATAAGTAATGGCTGGTATTTCCTCGTGGGTGCCCTCTTGAAGGTAAAAACCACCGCCCTGAGACACAGTTTCCAGGTAGCCTTTTCTGTTTTTCAGGACTCCCTGAATTGGTCTATGGCCGCTCTTGTGAACCGCACCGAGCGCCTTTTCTTCAAGGGTGGTAAGTCCGCCGTCAATATTGCCGCGGCACATGAAATCGGTGCTTGCGCCGGGAACCGTCCAGCGCTTCTCCTCGTCGCTTATCCATTTCAGCACCTGTTTCTTAATCGATTGATTCGCCGCCCGGCTGGCCAGAAATTCCTCGGCACCTATTGCTTCTATGGGCTCAATCATTACCACTGAGGCGCCAGCGTCAACCAGCATATCCGTCATGGCGCCTATTGACGGGTTGGCGGCGATGCCGCTGGTGGTGTCGGAACCGCCGCACTTCACGCCAACGGCAAGCCGGCTTATTTCGAAAGGCTTTCTCTGTTGCTTTTGCGCCTCGGCAGCCATTTTCTGCACTATCTCACGCCCCCGGGCGATTGTCCCGCGCGTGCTGCCAATCTCTTGAATTCGGACGAGCTCTACCGGTTTGCCAGTCTTGCTTATCTCCGATATCATTGGCTCCGCTTCAATGCCTTCACATCCCATGGAGACGAGCAGCGCGGCGCAGATATTGGGGTTCTTGGCGGCTCCGGTTAGAGTCGTGGCGGTATCTGTGGCAATGCACCCCAAGTGCTGGGTAACGGATACCACGCCATCCATGCCGCGGGCAATCATTTGTGCGACGGGTTCGGCGCAGTCACAAGTCGCTATCACCAGAACCCGGTTGCGCACCCCGGCACGACCATCCGGCCTCATAAATCCCTGGAAATTCATTTGTTTTGCCTCCATTTCGATTGCCACTATTTATAGCTGAGCATATGCTCGGTCAGAGGCATTCGATTGCTTTCAACGTTGTGAATATGGACATACTCGCCAACCGCAATGTCTTTAGAGGCCTTGCCGATAACAGCCCCGTATTTTTTAATGTTATCGCCTTGCCCGATATCAGTGAGTGCGATTTTGTGTCCCAGAGGCAATGAATCTCTGGCCTTGATGCGCTGTACGACCTCCTGTTTCGTGGAAAATATTTCCACTTCCTCTCCAGCCATTGTCGCGCTGATAACCGTGGCCACATTGTCTTTTGAGTCCATTGTGATCGCTTTCTTCATGGCCTTTTCTCCTTCTTCAAACATCGGGCTAGAATATCGCGCCAAAGAAGCAGATATAGTGCGTTGCGGGAGTAGCGATATCAAATCGAGATATGTTTTTTAAGCACCTCAATATTTGCCGGTTCAGGCTCGGCTTTACCATTTTCTATCTTGAGAGTAAGGTCAAGAAGGGCCTGGTTCAGGGGCGTGGGCACACCTACTACCTGGCCTTTTCTGACCACCTCTCCATTGAGAAACTCTACCTCCGTCCGCCTCTTCTTTATTATATCCTGCAGGAGTGATGGGCGCTGCGGCGTGCCCACTTTCTTTTGCAGTTCTTCAGCCGGTAAGAACTGTTTGCTCAATATTTCAGCAACCTTTTCCTTCAATTTCTGCACGGTTTCCATGGTTGTCGCTTCGGCGAACTCATCTGTCGGAAGTCCCCATACTGGTTCGATGTTCACACCCAGAGCCTGTCCAGTCCGTGCGACCTCTCCGCCGAGAACAACCTTGATCAGGTTCACCGCATCCAGTTGCTCTTCATTCAAGGAGACCATTTCCGGGCCGATAACGCCTGCCAGAGCATTTGACATGCTGTTAATCGCCAGCTTCGACCAGCGCACCCCCCAGATATTGGTGGTTGCCTCGGTTGGACCCACCGCGTTAAGTGCTGCCACCACTTCTTTAACACGACTGGATATCAGTCCGGAAAGTTCGCCAACGACAAAAGTGTGAGGTCTGTCTAAAGGGTCGTGGCGGCTGATATGGCCTGGCTCATAAACGCCAACGCTGAGCAGGGTCACACAGCCCACGGTGCGGTTAAATCCGACCACGCTGGCTACAACCTCGTCATTCAAAGCGTTTTGCGTCGGCAGGATAAAACCCGTGGGCTTGAGATATGGCTCGATGAGGTACGCAGACCATCGCGTGTCATAGGACTTGACTGACAGGAAGACCATGTCAAACGGTTCCTTAATGCCGCTGACATCGCTGAGGTGAAGCGCCTTGGCCGGCACGGTGAACTCGCCGTTGAGGTCGCTTACTTTCAGGCCGTCACTGCGGATTTTATCTATGTGTGCTGCCCACTGGTCTATAAAGGTGACGTCGTGGCCGGCTTTTATCAGATAGGCACCTGTGGCGCCGCCTATCGCCCCCGCTCCCAGAACCGCGATTCTTTTGGTCATTCATTTACCTCCTCAATAAAAATAGTTTATTATTAATATAACGGATGCTTCAGGTGATGCAATAGTATAGCGCAAAGAGAGGCGACAGACAAATTAAAAGCTGTGAAGATAATAAATCTATAAGAAAGCAGGATTTGAAATGGCAGAAAAGAAAATACTGTATCCGTCCTTGAATACGCCGGCCGTGCTGATTGATCTGGATACGCTTGAGGCGAATATAAATCGGATTTCAGGGTTGGCCAAAGAAGCGGGGTTAAAACTCAGGCCGCACGTCAAGATTCATGAGAACGCGTCGATAGCCAAGAAACAGATTGCTGCCGGCGCCTGTGGGGTGGAGGTAGGCGTTGTGGAGCAGGCGGAGGCCATGGTAGAGCAGGGAATCGGTGACATCGTTATTGCCCACCCCGGCTATTACGGCGGACCCAAAGGGGAAATCCTGAAGAAACTTCTGGGCAAGCCTGACCTGAAACTGGCCATGGTGGTGGATATGCTGGAGCAGGCTGAAATCATATCGCAGGTGGCACAGGCCGTGGGCCGGAAGGCACGCCTGCTGATAAAGGTTGACCTGGGCCGGGGCTCACGGTTTGGCGTGCCGCCCGGGAAACCGGTTATGAACCTGGCAACCCAACTCCGCAAGCTGCCGGACATCGAGCTTGTCGGCATTTATTCACATGAGATGGGTATCAAACCGACCCCTGAGGACAAGGACGAGGCGGCTCTGGAAGCCGCCGAAATAATGGTCGAAAACGCCCGTATGCTGAGAAACGCGGGCATTGAAATAGAGCACATATCCGTGGGCGCCTCTTCCACTTTTCCCTCCACCTGCCGTTTTCGCAAAGAAGGTAAATTCCCCGAGTTAACCGAAATTCACGCCGGGGCGTTCTTTGTCGGCGATATACGTTATATGAGACAGGGCGGCAACACGCGAGAAGCGTGCTCGGTAACGGTACTGACCACGGTATTGAGCACGGCGCATGACGATTATGCGATGATCGATGCTGGATATAAAACGTTCGGCAGCGACTCCCTTTTTGACCAGCGGGGCAGCCCTGATTTCTGGTGGCAGGACCGGCTGAGCTACGGCTCGGTTCAGGGGCGCCCCGACCTGTGGTTCGGGCGTCTCTCCGCCGAGACCGGTGGCATATATTACATGAAAACGGGGAAAAAATTAACCCTCGGCGAGCGCCTGGAAATCGTGCCCAACAACGCCACTCTGGTCATTAACATACACGACCGGATATACGGCGTGAGAAACGGTGCCGTTGAGGAAGAAATACCGGTAACCGGCCGGGGACGCGGCAACTAACGCTCGGTATTATTTTATAATCAGCGGCTTATCCTGAGGTCTCCCTTGCCGGCGATAAGTTTCTCCACCTCATCCAGGGTAAACCAGGCTAGGTCTCCGGGACAGGAGTGCTTCAGCAATGCCCCCGCATTACCATACTTAAGGGAAGCCTCGATACCTTTGCCGGTCAGGTAACCGTAGAGGAAACCGCCGGCGAAAGCGTCGCCGCTGCCCACCCGGTCTACGACCTCGACCTCATATGTCCGGTCTTCGTAGATTTTGCCGTTGGCCAGGACGATGGCGGTCCAGTTATTGCGCCACACGGTGATATTTTCCCGCAGGGTAATGGCTACGATTTTAAAGCCAAAGGTGTCGGCCAGCTTTCGGGCGACCTCTTTCCAGTCATTGCCCTCAATCTGAAATACCCGTGCCGTATCTTCCTCCGTGGTGATA
The DNA here is from genome assembly GCA_965603425.1 of uncultured Dehalococcoidia bacterium. Taxonomy (GTDB): domain Bacteria; phylum Chloroflexota; class Dehalococcoidia; order Dehalococcoidales; family RBG-16-60-22; genus E44-bin89. Next base: position 6,342 of record CBFDCY010000008.1, read on the forward strand.
AGCACGTCAACGTACTGCATCAATGGCGACAGCCCGGCTTTGGCCTGTTCCTGGCTCCATAGCTTGGCTCGGTAGTTGAGGTCGAAGCTGACCAGCAGTCCCTTCTCGTGGGCCTTGCTCAGGGCTTCACCGGTGACCTCAAGGCAGCTCGGGCTCAGAGCGGGGGTAATGCCGGTAACGTGAAAGGCCTTAGCCTGGGAGAAGACGCTGTCCCAGTCCACCATCCCCGGCTGTATTTTGGAAATCGCGGAACCAGCCCGGTCGTAGAGAATGGAACTGGGGCGGGGCAGCGCCCCGAATTCGAGGAAATAGACGCCAAGCCGGTCTTCATCCGACCACAGGACATGCGAGGTATCAACACCATGTTCCCGGGCTTTGTTCTGCACCATCCGGCCCAGTGGGTTTTTCGGCAGGCGGGTAACAAATGAAGTATTTAACCCCAGCCTCTGGAGGGTGACCATGACATTCAGCTCGGCGCCGCCTATTTTCACATCAAGGCTTGTTGCTTGCTCAAGCCTATGAAAGTCCTGCGTTGACAGTCTCAGCTGGACCTCGCCGAAAGCAATGACATCGTACATAATTACCTCCTAAAACCGGTTGGATTTACTTTTTTAGGGCGAACTTCTGAATCGTCCGGGAGCCTTTGTCAACGCCGGCGCTGGTCTTGGATACCTCGCCGACATATAAGTCTCCCTGTGAGTCAACCGCGATGACGTGGGGTGCATGGAAAAGCGCCGTGTCCTTCTCATTTCCTTCGTTTCCCCAGCGCGTGATGAGTTTACCGTCAATGGTGAAGATGCTTACCCGCAGGCACAGCTCGGAGACATAGACCGTGTCCTCCTCGTCGATGAAGACGTGGGTGGGGCGGATAACATCAGTCCATTCGGTTATGAACTCGCCCTTGGAGTTGAAAATCTGTATCCGGCTGTTCTCGCGGTCCGGAATCCAGACCCGCTCCTGCCTGTCCAGCCAGATGTTGTGGGGGAGTCGGAACTGTCCCGGGGCACCGCCGGGCTCTCCCCAGGAGAAGAGCAACTTGCCGTCGGGGGAGAATTTGTGTACCCGGGCGTTGCCGTAGCCGTCGGCGATGTATATCTCGCCGGACGAAGTTACCGCCACGCCGGTCGGGCGGTTGAATGGCGGGGAGCCTTTCTGTATCCTGGCGAGGCTCTCCCAGAAATCCCAGGTCCGGGTGTAGCCGTTCTCCGACGCCTGTCCTTTGATGCCCAGTGTCATGAGCAACTCGCCATCCGTGGTAAATTTGGCGACGATGTGGTTCTTATCGTCGGTGCAGTATATATTGCCGTCGGGGCCGATACAGCTGCCGTGAGCGCGGTTGAAAAAACCCTCGCCCCATGAATTGAGCAGGTTGCCTTCACGGTCAAGGACAATTATGGGGCGTTCGCTGCGGTTCAGGATATACAACCTGTCCTGATTATCTATGCAGATGCCGCCGACATCCAGAAACGACCACCCTTCAGGTAGCTTTGCCCATCCGTCAACAAGTTCGTATGTGTATTTTCCGGTACCGAATGACATTTTAAATTTCCTCCTTTTCTTTGGTCACGTTTTTAATATTAAGTGGCTAGGGGGCGGAGGGATGAACGGTGTTTGTGCTCTGGCCAAAACCACCATCCACCTTGATATATTCGGCGGTAACAAAGTCGGAAGCACTACTGGCCAGAAAAACAGCGGCGCCGGCAAAGTCATCCGGTATTCCCCAGCGACCGGCCGGCACCCGGTCCAGCACAAAATCGTCCAGGCCGGGGAAGTCCTTGCGCGCGGATATGGTCAATGGCGTTTCAATCCAGCCGGGCAGGATAGCGTTGACCTGGATATTATCTTTGGCCCAGGCGAGCGCCATGGTGTATGTCATCTGGACTATTCCTGCCTTGCTGCAGGCGTAGCATAAGACCCTGGGCAGGCCGTAAAGGGAGGTCATGGAACCGATGCTGATGATTTTTCCACCGCCGGCTTTCTTCATGGCCGGGTAAACCGCCTTGGCGCAGAGGAAAGCGCCCCGGAGGTTTATACTCATTATCCAGTCCCACTCCTCTACGGTATATTCCTCGGGCATGTGACGAATATTGACGCCGGCGTTATTTACCAGGACGCTCACCTTCCCGAATTCGTCAAGCACCTGTTTCACGCCGTTCTGGATGCTTTCCTCTTTCGCAACATCAACCTGCAGGCCCAGTACTTTTACTCCGTATTTCTTTTTAATGTCGTTTACCGCTTCCGCGGTCTTTTCTTCGTTGCGGGCAAAAATCACGACGTTGCTTCCGGCTGATGCCAGGCCGTCGGCGATTCCCTTGCCGATACCACCGTTGCCGCCGGTGACAATAGCCACCTTGCCTGTCAGGTCAAACAAATTCGTCATTAGCTCTTTCCTCCTCTATTTGCTTTTAAAACGGTCAGTTTATGCAGTTCGACCATCCGGGTAGGTCAGAATATTCGTTAACTCGTTAACGTCTTTTACCTTGTCCACCTCAAGTGTCATGTCCGCCGCTTCTTTGGCCTTCTTTGCCGAATAGATGCCCGCAAAGTCGATACAGTCCTGATACTTCTTCATCACTTCATCTGTTCCCAGGCGTCGGGAAGGGTCACCCCGGGCTTCAACACAGACCTTTTTGAATTCGCGGCCGTCTTTCATCCTGATGGTAAGCGGGCTTTCGAAGGCGAAATAACCACCGGGCCACTCAGGGTGCACCGTCACCTTCACTTTTTTCCGCGCTTCCTTGAAGCGGGCGTCTCTGGCTTTTTCGTCCGTATAGCTGTCTAAAAAGACTTCCCGGTCGAGGAAGCAGGCCACAGTGCTGTGCTCAAGGCTGAACCTGGCATCTTCTCCTGTTTCCGGCTGGGCGTATTTCAGGTACATGGAAACCGTCTGGTTTATTTCATGTTCGACGCTCTCAACGTCTTCCAAGGATATTTTGTGCTCGGCAATGAGGTCAAGAACTCCGTCTATATTGCGCTGCTGCAGATAACAGCAGGGGTATTTCTTGATGCCGATGTCCATAACCTTAAACCCTTCTCCCAGAGGTAAATCGAAGTCCGGCTGTCCGGACCACAGGTCCATGAATCCCCCGCGCCCTTCTAAGATGGTGGGATTGCCGGTGTAGCCCAGTTCAGCGAGAGCGGCGGCGCAGATACCGTTGCGGTCGGCAAAACCGGCCTCGACTAAATGGGCACCGGCGCCGGTCTGGCGGGCTATGCCCTGTGCCTGTGAGGCGGCGAGGCTCAAGGCGTGAGTGGTCTTTTCAACGTCCAGCTTCATCAGTTTAGCTGCCATCGCTGCGGAGCCTATGGTCAGGCATCCGGCGGCATTTAAATGCCCCTTGACTATGGCTGGTAGTGAGGCAAGGCCGATTCTAGAGGCGACTTCATAGCCCAGAACGTATGCTTCCAGAATATCTTTTCCGGAGAGTTTATTTTTTTCTCCCAGGGAAAATACTGCCGGCCACGCACCACAGGAATAAAGCCCGTCAGGAAAGCTGTCATCTTCAAGCTCGGTGGTATGTGCCAGTGAGCCGTTTGCCAGAGCCGCATATTCGGCTGAGGTGCGGAAGCCGCCACCAATCACCCCGGCCTCTTCCTTGCCGGCGTTATTTTTGGTATATTCGAGCATTATTTTGCCGAAAGGCATCACTGCGCCGGCGGCGGTCATTCCCAGGTGGCTGAGAGCCAGTAATTTGGCATAGTCAATGACCTCTGAACCAATGTCTTCATAGTTGTTTTTGCATACCCATTCTGCAATTTGTCGGGTCGTCTTTGCACCCATAGTTTGACCTCCTGTATTGTAATCACTGGAGACATCTTGACTGGCATTATTCTACAAGATACGTCATTTTTCAACAACAGCGATGGCTTCTATTTCCACGAGAAGTTCAGGGAGTATCAGGTTGGAGACTTCAACGCCGGTGCTGGCAGGCATTGGCGGACTGAAGTAACGGCCCCTGATTTCCCTGAATTTAATAATATTGTCCATATCGGTTACATAAACCGTTAGCTTGACCACGTCTTTCAGGGAAGCTCCTGCCGCTTCAAGGGTAAGCTTTATGTTTTCAAAGGTTTTAATCGTCTGGGCTTCAAAGCCGCCGGTCACTACGTTTCTTTGCTCGTCGAAACCAACCATACCGGCGAGGTAGATGGTTTTATCTACTTTAATAGCGTGCGACCAGCCCATGGGTTCAAACAAACCTTCAGGGGCGATATACTCTCTTTTCATTATTTCACCTCCCTTTTGTCCTTTCGTAACTATAAACTATTTTATAGCGGGATTACAGAACTGGGATGTGTGAGGCAATAGCTATCATTGTATTGTTGACTTTAATCCCGGAAATGATATAATCTCACATCAAAAAAGAGGAGGTTTATCATGGTCAAATTCATGGGCGTGATTAGACTAAAACCGGGGTATGACCCTGATGAGACCTGGCAATTATGGCGCACGGAACATGCGACCAACTACAAGAAACTGGCTCGTCCGGAATTGAAGCAGTATACCATAAACCGGGTCATCAAGAGGCTTAATGATAGTGATATTTTCGGCATATCCGAGTCGGTTTATGAGGACGTGGAAAGCTGTGAACGCGCACTCAAGCGCTTTACTGACGCTCCCCCTGATGAAGTGCTGAAAAGATTCCAGCCCGACAGGCTAATTGTGGAATTTGAAGAGATAGCGCTGGGTTAAAAACCGGTTTCATCGCGGTAGACCTGAAAGGATGTCGGCAGATATGAGGAATATTGGTGCCATTAAAAGCGTTGCTGAGTTCAGCAGCTATTTAAATCAAATCGGGGTGTCTATACCCTTCGACGAGGAGATGAAGTCAGGACCAGATGCGCCCCTGGCTCAGCCCTGTGTCTTCGGGAACAAGGTTATTGGCAATCGTTTTGCCATACTGCCCATGGAAGGCTGGGACAGCACTGCTGATGGGCGCCCGACCGCGCTGACCAGGAGACGCTGGCAGCGTTTTGGCCTCAGCGGCGCGAAATTGATATTTGGTGGAGAGGCGGCGGCGGTTCGCCATGACGGCAAGGGTAGCCCGAGTCAATTGATGATATCAGAAGAGACTGTGGACGAGATTAGCGAACTACGGGAACTGCTGGTGCGGACTCATGAAGAATATCATGGTAATAGTGACGATTTGCTGGTTGGGTTGCAGCTGACTCATTCGGGGCGAATTTCTAAACCGCATGATATGAAAAGTCCTGAACCCAAAATCCTCTACCACCACCCCTTTCTTGATAATAGATTTGGGGTGACCGAAGATACGCCGGTGATGACCGATGAGGAAATCAGCCGTCTGATAGAAGACTTTATCCGGGCGGCAACTCTGGCAAAGCGAGCCGGATTTGATTTCGTCGACGTAAAACACTGCCACGGCTACCTGGGGCATGAATTTCTCAGTGCCATTGACCGTCCCGGCAACTATGGCGGCAGCTTTGAAAACAGGACCAGATTCCTGAGGGAAATCGTGACTGGCATTCGAGCCGAGGCATCGGGGTTGGATATCGCCGTTCGTTTTAGTGCCTTTGACTTTTTACCATTTCAACGGGGTGAAGATGGGCGCGGAAAACCAGCCGCCTTCACCGGTGAAAGATATCCGTACGCTTTTGGGGGCGATGGTACCGGACTGGGCATAGACCTGGCTGAGCCTTTGGCTTTTCTGGATCTGCTGGTCAAAATGGATATCAATCTGGTATGTATCTCAGGCGGTGCGGGTTACAGTGCTCATGTCGTGCGACCTCACTTCACTCCGTCTATCGGTGGATACCGTCCGCCGGAAGACCCGCTATCTGGGGTGGCTCGTTTTATCTCGGTAACCGAGGAGTTGAAACGACAGCGTCCCGGGATGGTTTTTGTTGGCAGTGGCTATTCGTACCTGCAGCGCTGGCTGCCTAATGTGGCGCAATACGTGGTACGTAACGGAATGACGGATATGGTGGGAATCGGGCGGATGTCACTGTGCTACCCTGATATTGTCGCTGATGTACTTGCCGGGAGGACGTTGAAAGACGGGTTTATATGCCGCGCCTGCGGGGACTGTATATCAGCTCCTATGAATGGCCTGGTGTCCGGCTGTTATACACTGGATGAATTCTACCGTGAACGTCCGGAATACCAGCAGCTGCGAAAGCTTAAAGGAACGAAATAGCCTGGCAGGCTGTGATTTCAATTTTTACGAAAATAGCACCATAATTCGTCAAGGAGGATATATGTCGGACACAATAAAAATCGCTGCCGTTCAAACGGACCCCAAGCTGATGCAGGTCAAGGAAAACCTGGATAACATGGTGAAGGCAACCAGGGAAGCAGCCCGCAATAAGGCAAACCTTGTAGTCTTCCCTGAGTGCAGCCTCACCGGTTATGTCTTTTCCAGTCGCGAAGAAGCCATGCCTTATGCTGAAACCATACCCGGCCCCAGTACCGGGGAGCTATTAGTAGTCTGTCAGGAGCTTGATGTATACGTTGTCTTCGGGCTTCTGGAGAAGGAGGGCGACAGATTATTCAACGCTTTGTCTTTTATCGGACCGAAGGGATTTGCGGTGTCGTACAGGAAGAACCATCTTCCTTTCCTGGGTGTTGACCGCTTCGTTGACAAAGGGGACAGGCCTTTTCAGGTACATTCAACCACCATAGGCAATATCGGGCTTCATATATGTTACGATGTGCTTTTCCCGGAAAGCGCCCGGATTATGGCCCTTCTAGGTGCCGATATCGTAGTCCTGTCCACGAATTTTCCTCAGGGTCGCGGAGAAGCGCTGAACTGCGTGGCCAGGGCAAGGACTATCGAGAACAAGGTGAACATGGTAACCTCCGACCGCGTGGGCACTGAGAGAGGCTTTACTTTTGCCGGGCTGAGTAATGTTGTGGACGTAACCGGAGAGGTTATCAGTATCGCCAGCCCGGACAAAGAGGAAATCGTATATGGCGAAGTGAGCCTGGAGGCAGCACGGCAGAAGCATCGCGTGTTCATACCTGGCGAATGGGAGATAGACAATATAGGCCATCGCCGGCCGGAAATTTACGGTGTCATCACCCGGAAGAATTAAGACAGTAAAGCGTTCTTCGGAAGTACCTATTCCTCGATGGCTATAGCTCTAGTCGGCGAACCTCCGCCACCTTCGATGGGAAGCGGAAGCGCCATAAAATGGACGCGGTCTCTGGTTATCAGGTGTAGATTGCACAGGTACTCTATGACCAGGATGCCTTCCTTGAAAAATGCGTGATGGGTGGTGTTTTCCTCGGGCGTATCCTGGTACTGCGGGTCGGAAAGCTTCTTTCTTAAAACATAGTCGGGGGGGTAGTCATAGCCAACCGCTTTGACTTTTTGCCCTACCAGCCATTCACAGGCTTCAAGTGACGTATAGGGAGACTTTCCCCAGAAATCCTGACTCATATAGTCGCATTTCAGGGGCCAGTCGGTACGAAGCAGAACAATATCGTTCGGCTTTATATGCTTGCCCTTTTCCTCCAAGTCCTCTGCGGTAACGGCATCATTTTCTCCCAGATGAGAAAGGTCGACGACCGCCGCCTCTCCCATAAATCTATCGGGTGGCACTTTTTCTATGGGAAGACCGTCAGGCAGGAAATGTAACGGAGCGTCGACATGAGTAAATCCGTGAAGACTGAGGTCAATGGACTGGAGCAGGAAGTGGTAATCATCGAAGGTGCGCTGCGCCTGCAGCTTGGCTAACCAGCGCCAGTGCTCTCTGATTGGAAGCGTCAGGTCAATAAGCTTCATGATGATAATATACACCCGTTAAGAATATGTATACGAATAGTACAATAAGCTGGCAAGTACTGGCAATAGCCAGGATACAATTTTCATTCTTTATTTAGCTCGGCAATGATGTTTTCGTAGTAATCCAGTGATTCAGGATTTACCAGTGCGTCCCGGTTCGAGACGGGTTTCCTGTTTATGATGTTCGTGACTGCAGCTTCAACTTTCTTCATATTGAAAGTATAGGGAATGTCCGGGACGGGAATAATCCTGGCCGGAACGTGTCTCGGGGAAGCATTATTGCGCAGTGTTTTATTAATCTTGTACTTTAGTTCCTCGGTTAAACTGAATCCATCTGCCATCTTAACAAAGAGGATGATACGCTGGTCGCCTTTCCAATTTTGCCCTATGGCGAGGCTGTCGGCAACCTCCTCCAATTTTTCCACCTCCCGGTATATTTCCGCGGTACCAATGCGCACCCCCGATGGTTTCAGGATGGCGTCGGAACGACCAAAAAAGGTTATTCCCCTGGTAGCGCTGGATAACATAATGTAGTCACCATGACGCCATACGTTCGGGTAGGTATTGAAATAAGTTTCCTTATATTTCTCACCATCTGGGTCATCCCAGAAATAGAGCGGCATAGAGGGAGAAGGGGCTTCACAGACAAGCTCTCCCGTCTGGTCATAAACCGGCTTGCCATTTTCATCATAGCACTTTACTTTCATTCCCAGGGCTGCTCTCTGAAGTTCGCCGGCAAACACGGGAACGGTTGGGCTCCCCTGCGCGAAACAGCCATTGATGTCTGTGCCACCGGAAATAGAATTAAAATGAAGGTCTTTTTTAATAGCCTGGTAAACGTATTCGAATCCTGAAGCGGAAAGGACGGAGCCTGTTTGTGATATCTCTCGCAATGACGATAAGTCATACTCATTTCCAGGGCTGAGTCCCTGGCTTTTTAAATAGTTGATATAACTGGCACTGGTACCAAAAATGGTTATTTTTTCGTCCTGCACCAGTTTCCACATGGCACCGGGGTCGGGGTAATTGGGATTGCCATCATACAATATTATGGCCGGCCCCACGGCCAGGGAGCTTAGCAGCCAGTTCCACATCATCCAGCTGCAGGTGGTGATGTAGAAAATCTTGTCGTCTCGCTTCAGGTCGGTATGGAGTATCAGCTCCTTCAGGTGATTGATGAGGACGCCGCCTCCGCTCTGCACCAGGCACTTTGGTTTCCCGGTGGTGCCGGAAGAAAACATGATAAACGAGGGATGCTCGAAAGGCAGTTGTTCGAATTGAATCTCGGGTTGCTTCTCCACCGCTAAAAATCGGTCATAATGCACTGAGTTGGGGATGGGCTCTATATCCGGTCTATCCGTGACATAAGAAACTACAATGACTTTCTCCAGGGAGGGGATTTCTCTGGCAACCTGAGTGGCATTGGCCAGAGAATCTATAGTTTTCCCTTTGTAAAAATAACCATCGACGGTGAAGAGAACCTTCGGCTCAATTTGGCCAAGGCGGTCAAGGGTCGCCTGCGCTCCAAGGTCGGTAGCACAGGAAGACCATACGGCACCGATGCTGGTGGCAGCCAGCATTGCGATGGCTGTTTCTATCAGGTTGGGCATATAGGCGGCCACCCTGTCTCCCGGCTTAATGCCCATATCACGCAGGGACTTGGCCAGGCGGGCTACGGAATCATACAGTTCCGCATAGGTAATTCGGTTAGCTTTTTTGTTTTCTCCTCGAAACACGAAGGCGATATGATTATCCCGGTATCTTAAGAGGTTCTCCGCGAAATTCAACCTGGCACCGGGAAACCACTTCGCACCGGGGAACCGGCTTAAATCATCGACCACCGTATCGTAGTGACGGGAAGCCCTGATGCCCGCAAATTCCCACATAGCCGCCCAGAAATCACCTATCTTATCAACTGACCAGTCATAAAGGGCATCATATGCATCGATTTTAAGAGCGTATCTGTCGTTGACAAAGCGAATAAACCGGGTTATGTTGGCTTGATTTATCCGGCTCTGAGAAGGAGTCCACAGCAGATTGCCCATGACATGCTCCTCTTGACTGGCTTTTTCCTGAGACACCGGGTTCCACGCTGTTCAGGAATATCCACCGCATTGAGAGATAAGTATAAATCCCTGCTTAAATCATTGTCAATTTATGGTGTTTGAACAGGCGTGGGGTTTAACGCTAAAATTGATTGCGGGCGATATCAGACGGTGTTATATTAAACGGAACAGTTAAGTCAGTCTCGGAACGGAGTAGGTATGCTTAAATCAACCGTGGCCCTGGTAAAATGTGATACGTATGATAGCCAGCAGGTATGCGAGGCAGTCGAGACAGGGGTTGACCTGCTCGGAGGCATATCCAGTTTCGTTAAAGCCGGTGAAAGGATAGTTATCAAGCCGAACGTGCTGTTCGGTGTCAATCCTCAAAGGTGCGTATCGACGCATCCCTCGGTATTCCGGGCTGCGGGCATACTGCTGAAGAAAGCCGGTGCTACTCTGTGTTGCGGGGATTCTTCAGGCTTTGGCCGATGCGAAGGCAATATGAAAAGGAGTGGTTTGAAGGCGGTGGCCGATGAACTCGGAATTGAGCTGGCCGACTTCGACAAGGGCAAGGCCGTTTCCCATAGAGAAGCACTTTTAAATAAAAGGTTTGTTCTTGCCAACGGAGTTCTGGAGTCAGACGGACTGATAAGTCTGCCAAAGCTGAAAACTCACGGCCTGACGAGGTTTACCGGGGCCATTAAAAATCAATTTGGCTGTGTCCCCGGTGTCCTGAAGAGCCAGTTTCATGTCAAGATGGCAGACCCGTATGAGTTTGCCACCATGCTCGTCGACCTGACCACGCTGATAAAACCGCGCCTGTATATTATGGA